>NZ_JBSSDI010000030.1:0-33876 GCF_054060575.1 Thermostichus sp. MS-CIW-15
TGAAGACTTCTTTACTACTGATCAATCCATCCTCCTTCCGAAGTTGGTTTGCTAAGTGCTGCTATTGTACCCCTTGAGCCCTTAACAGGCTGTACAAGCCACTGCCCCCCAAGAAATTGATGTCAGCAACCGCTTGGTGTCGCCCCCCTTCGTGGATGCCCACTTTCACATGGATGCCACCCTCACCTATGGGATCCCGCGCGTCAACCAGTCGGGCACCTTGCTAGAAGGGATTGCCCTCTGGGGGGAGTTGAAGCCGCTGTTGACCCCCGAGGCGGTGATGGAGCGGGCCTTGACCTATTGCGACTGGGCGGTGGCTCGTGGGATCCTGGCCATCCGCACTCATGTGGATGTGTGCGATCCCAAGCTGTTGGCGGTGCGGGCGCTGCTGGAAGTCAAGCAAAAAGTGGCTCCCTACTTGGATTTGCAACTGGTGGCCTTTCCTCAGGATGGCTACTATCGCTCGCCAGGGGCGGTGCAGCTTCTGGAGAAGGCTCTGGATTTGGGGGTGGAGGTGGTGGGCGGGATCCCCCACTTCGAGCGGACGATGGCCGAAGGGACGGCTTCGGTGCGGGCCCTATGTGAAATTGCAGCAGCGCGGGGTCTGCGGGTGGATCTGCACTGCGACGAGACGGACGATCCGCTTTCGCGCCATGTGGAAACCTTGGCCTACGAAACGCTGCGGCTGGGCTTGCAGGGGCGGGTAGCCGGATCCCATCTAACTTCCATGCACTCGATGGACAACTACTACGTCAGCAAACTGATCCCCCTGATGGCCGAGGCGGAGCTGGGGGTGGTTGCCAACCCGCTGGTAAACCTAGTGCTGCAGGGGCGCCACGACACCTACCCCAAGCGGCGGGGGCTGACCCGGGTGACCGAGCTGATGGACGCAGGCTTGACGGTAGCCTTTGGCCAGGATTGCGTGATGGATCCCTGGTACCCTTTGGGCAGCGGCAACATGCTGGAGGTGGCCCACATGGCCATCCACGCCGCCCAACTGACTGGCTATGAGCAGATGCGCCAGTGTTTTTTGGCGGTAACAGAAAACCCGGCCCGCATTCTGGGGTTGGAAGGCTACGGCCTAGAACCCGGTTGCTACGCCGATCTGGTGGTGCTCCAGGCTGCTGATGCCGTCGAAGCTATTCGCCTGAAACCGGCTTGCCTGTATGTCTTCCGCCGGGGCCGGCTGATCGCCCAAACGCCGCCTGTGGTCGCCCAGCTCCATTTGCCTGAGCGCCCCACCCAGGTGGAGTTCACCCGCCAGCTTTAGACGTTAACGACGCACGGTACCGCTGAAGCCGCTGGCCTTGAATTGCTCCAGGGTGAGGGGCAGGGGGCTGGTTATGGGCACCGAGATGCGAATTGAAAAAGGGCTCTCGCCGGGAGGAACTTCTGCAATGGCCCCCAGGCGGGTACGCTCCGGCAGAACCTCGTTGCCGTTGGCATCGTAAAGCCGACCGAAGACATCCGCGTTCAGCAGGGTATTTTTGGAGCGGTTGACCACTGTGCCTTCGACGAACAGGCACCTGGCCGGTATGGGGTTGCCGTTGCTGGTCACCAGGTTGGTGTATTCGGGGGTATCGGGACAGGGGGTGACGTGGAGATCCTTCAGTTGCAGGGGGATCGCCCCAAAGCCCATCAAGAGCACCGCCAATGCCACACAGCCAAAGCTCATGCAGACAAGACGCAGCTTTTGGGTTAGCCACTGCGCCGGCTTCCAAACTTGGCTCATCGTTTTTCCTCCAAGGCCCACCCTCTTTAGTCTAGGGGATCCCCGTCTCGTAGAACCTCTCCTCGGTTTGGATCCCATCCAGGCGCTGATCCCAAGGATCCTGAGGCAGGGGCTGCTCCAGCAAGCAGGCTTGGGGGAGGATGCCCCACTTGGGCACACTGGGATCCGGCAGCGAGGCCAAAAAGCGGTCGTAATAGCCGCCGCCATAGCCCAAACGCCTTCCCCACCGATCGCAGGCCAGGGCAGGCACCAGGATCAAATCCGCCTCGGTGGGGTCGAGGGTTTTGCTGTGGGGAGAGGGCTCCAGTAGCCCCCGGCGATTGGGAATCAGCTCAGCCGAGCCGTACCGGTGCCACTGCATTTGCCGCCGCGGCAGACAACGGGGGATCCCCCACTGCTTCTCTGGAAAAAGGGCAAACAGGGATCCCAAGTCCACCTCGGAGCCGAAGGCCACATAGGCCAGGATGGTTTTGGCGGCCAAAAGTTGGGGGCAAGAGGCCAAATGAGCCACGATCTTCTGGCTGATAAGGGATCTGTCCAACCTCTGCCGTAGCTGGCGAAAGTGCTGGCGCAGGCGAGCTTTTTCTAGGGCAGGATCTGCTGCCAGAGAACTGGGCCGCCAAGAAGAAGACAGTTCCGGGGAAGGGAGTTCCTGCACAAGCCCAATGCCGCCTGGATATTCGGTCTGATACATTTACGCTGAACACTGCTGAACATCACTGTTCAACTATGCAGCGATAGCATTCTGTTTGTTTCCAACCAGAATGGCGGTATCCCGCAAAGCTTTGAGTAGAATACCCAAAGCGCAGTTTCCGTGTCGTCTTACTACCAATTTTCTGCTTTGCTTTGGCTACCATGTTGGCAGACTCGAAAGTAAACAGAAAGATCAACTGGTAGTAATCCGTACTGAACATATTATACATTATTTTCAGTATAGTTGAGCTTACTATTGACTAGAGTCATGCTCTGCAAGATCTGAATCTACTGGATGGCCAGGAGCTCCACTTCAAAATCCAAGGTGGCATTGGGGGGGATCACCCCGCCTGCCCCGCGGCTGCCATAGGCCAACTCCGGCGGAATGCGCAAGTAGCGCTTGCCCCCCACCCGCATGGTGGCCAGCCCTTCCTCCCAGCCACGGATCACCTGCCCTACTCCGTAGGTGAAGACAAAAGGCTGATTGCGCCTGTAGGAGCTATCGAAGATGGTGCCATCCTGTAGCTTGCCCACGTAGTTGACCACCACCGTTTGCCCCGGCTGAGGCGAAGGCCCACTGCCTTGAGTGATGTCGTAGTATTGCAATCCCGACTCGGTGGTGATGAAGTCCTTGGCTGGGGATTGCACGCTCACCACCGGATTGTCCTTGGCCCGCGACAGAGCCACGGCCGGCTGGCCGCCCCACACCCCAAGCCACAGCAAGCCCAGCACCAACAGCAGCACCCGTTTCATCCGTTGGCGTCTCCCCACCGCCGACTTTTGGCTTTCCTTTACCAATCTTAGAGGATCCCGTCAGCCTTTCAGTTCGGCAAATTCGATAATCTGACCCTGGTGATCCCGCACCCAAAAGACGAAGGGCTTCTCGGAGCGAATGCTGTTGCGGATCCCTTGTTTGTTGATTCGCTTCAGAAGGGCCTTAAGGGACTCCCGCTCATAGCTGACATGGCGATAGCGAACGCCGCTGCTGCGGCCCGCTGCCGGTACAGTCCCGTAAGCAGAAGCAGATGAGGAGCTAGGCCTAGAGGCGTTGCCGTAGGAACCGGACCCCGCATAGGGATCTGTAGAGCCAGGGATCACGTGCAATTGAACATTGTCGGAGAGTTGGTACCAAAGTCCGGGGGTATCCAATTGGGTGGGCCCAGAGGTGGGACGGGCTTTGGCATCGAAGCGGGGACTGAGGCCAATATCCCCTGGAAAGTAAGCGGATCCTAGGCTGTAGCCGACCATGCTTTGCTCGTAGCCGTAGTAGTACTGCAGGGGCAGCTCCGCTTCCGGCAGTTTCAACACCTTCTCGTAAAACCCTCTGGCCTGCTCCAAGTCCGGCACGATGATGGTGTGGACGCGGGGGGCGCCGCTTAAGAATGTCCACATGGCCCCCCCATAGGCCGATAGCAGCAAA
The DNA here is from genome assembly GCF_054060575.1 of Thermostichus sp. MS-CIW-15. Lineage (NCBI taxonomy): Bacteria > Bacillati > Cyanobacteriota > Cyanophyceae > Thermostichales > Thermostichaceae > Thermostichus > Thermostichus sp. MS-CIW-15. The sequence continues at coordinate 3,846 of NZ_JBSSDI010000030.1, forward strand.
AACATCAGCCCCTTCGTGGAGAGCAAAACCTCCAGGGGGATTAGGGGCAGCATCAGTCCAGGTGGGATGACCATCGGCACTTGTCCCTTCGCGGGTGGCTCTATGTCCAGTATAGGATCCGGGGAGAATCCTGGCCTTGGCCCACGCTCGATGAAGCTTGCTCTGTTTGCCCCCAGCCCGCGCGCCCGCCGGTTGGCCGACTCCCTGATCCCCCTCCTAGGCAAGGAGGTCATCTGCTGGAGCAAAGCTGAACCGCAGGGGCTGCCCTCCCCCTGGCAAGCCTACGGGGATCCCAAGGATCCCACAGCGCCAGGCTCCCTAGCAGAAGCCGTTGCCCAAACCTGGCCCCAGGTGCAGGGCTGTCTCTTCATCTTGGCCGCAGGGTCGGTGGTGCGGCTCATTGCCCCCCTCTTGCAGGACAAGCAGCGGGATCCAGCGGTGGTGGTGGTGGACGAAGCCGGTCGCTGGGCTATTAGCCTGTGCGGGGGACATGTGGGGGGGGCCGATGCCCTGGCGCGGCAGGTGGCCGCTACCTTGGGAGCCCAGCCGGTTCTCACCTCTGCTTCCGAGGGGCTGGGGATCCCGCCTTTGGATTTGCTGGGGGATCCCTACGGCTGGCGGCGGGGCGCTGGAGATTGGAACGGGGTGGCAGCCGCCTTGACGCGGGGAGAGCCGGTGGCCGTTCACCAGACCTGCGGCACGCGGCTTTGGCGACAAGCTTGGCCGGCAGATCATCCCCTAGTGGCCTCCTCTCCTCCCCATCCCGTTGCCCAGATCTGGATTGGGGAATACCTCTCCCCTGCCACGGGGATCCCGACAGTGCACTGGCATCCGCGGGTGCTGTGGGTGGGGGTGGGCTGCGAGCGGGGCACCACCCGCGCTTGGCTAGAGGGATCCCTGCGCCGCCTGCTGCAGGCCCAGGGGCTGGCGTTCGAGGCCATTGCCGGCCTGGCCACCCTAGAGCTCAAGCAAGACGAGCCGGGTCTTTTGGAGCTGGCTCAGGCCCACGGCTGGCCCATTGAGTTTTTCCCGGCAGAGGCTTTGGCTGGGATCCCGGTTCCCCACCCTTCGGAGGCGGTGCGGCAGGCGGTGGGCACTCCCTCGGTAGCGGAGGCGGCTGCCCTCTTGGCAGCTCAGACTTGTCAGACTTGGGGAAGAGGTGACAAGGTTCCTGAGAGGCCATCCTGTGTTGCGGAGAAGGTAGAGCCCTTTGGGGGAGCAACCCTCCTCTGCCCCAAGCAGGTCTTCACCTCGAAAACCGAAGGGGCCTGTACCCTGGCCATTGCCCGCGCGGCGCAGGAGTATTCCCCTCGCAGCGGCCACCTCTGGCTCATCGGCACTGGTCCTGGGGATCTGGGTCAATTGACTTTGGCTGCCCGTATGGCTTTAACTCAGGCCGATGTGGTTGTTGGCTACCAGCTTTATCTGGATCTGGTGGATCCCCTTTTGCACCCCGGCCAAATCCGGGAGGCCTCTCCCATTACCCAAGAGCTGCAGCGAGCCGAACGGGCGATTGCTTGGGCGCAGCAGGGGCTGAAGGTGGCGGTGATTTCTTCGGGGGATGCCGGCATTTACGGCATGGCGGGCTTGGTGCTGGAGTGCTTGGTCCGCTCTGGCTGGGATGGGATCCGCCCTTCTCTGGAGGTGCTGCCGGGGATCTCTGCCTTCCAGGCGGCTGCTGCCCGGCTGGGGGCTCCGCTGATGCACGACTTCTGCGCCATTTCCCTCTCGGATTTGCTTACCCCTTGGCCGGTGATCGAAAAACGCCTTCAGGCGGCTGCCCAGGCGGACTTTGTGGTGGCCCTCTACAACCCCCGCTCCCGGCAGCGGGTGGATCCCTTCCTCAAGGCTCTGCAGATCTTTTTGCAGGCCCGACCCGCCCATACCCCCGTGGCTTTGGCCCGCAACCTCTACCGCCCCGGCGAAACCCTCCACCTCACCACCCTAGGGGAGCTGGATCCAGAGCAGGTGGACATGCTCACCCTGGTTCTTATCGGCAACTCCCAGACCTTTCGCCATGGGGAGCGGCTGATTACCCCGCGGGGCTACCGCTTGGGCGAGCCCACCTGACTCCTGGGCTCCAGACTCAAAACACCATCAGATGCCGGGGATCCAACTGCAGCCACCAGGGGGATCCCCAAGTCTCCACCTCGCGCCAGCGCTCCCGCCACACCTCAGCTTGCAGGTGGTAGTCCTGGCGGTGGGCAGGAGGACCGCCCAGCCTAAAGAAGAGAGTCAGTCGGTGGGGGGTCTCGCTCCACTTCACCAGCCAAGCCGGAAACGTGTTGGGCAGCTTCCCGTCGGGCCTGAAGGTGAGGTGGTGGGCGCGGATGGCGATGTATTCTCCCGCTGGGGATCCCTGTACCTGCAGCTCACAGCCCCAATCCAAGGCCAGCACCCGTTGAGGGCCCAGGAGCTTGGCCCGCGAGATGTTTTTGCAACCCGTCAGTTGCGCCACACTAAGGCAGGGGGGAGCCTCAAATAGCTGACGCTTGTCCCCCTGGGCAATGATTCGCCCCTGCTCCATTACAGCCAGATCCCCGCAGAGGCGGAAGGCTTCCTCAATGTTGTGGGTTACCAAAAGCGTGACTCCCTTGTAGTCGGCTAGGATCTCCCCCATCTCCTGCTCCAGTTGGCTGCGCAGGTGGGCATCCAAAGCAGAAAAAGGCTCATCCAGCAGCAAGATCTCCGGCTCAGAAGCCAAGGCTCGCGCCAGGGCCACCCGCTGCTGCTGTCCTCCGGAGAGCTCCGTGGGATAGCGGTTTTCCCAGCCCTTCAGCTTGACCAACCGCAGCTGGGCCTGGATCCGCTCTTGTTTTTCCGCTTCGCTCAAGCCCGCAGGGATCCCAAAAGCGATGTTCTGGGCGACGGTGAGATGGGGAAACAGAGCGTAGTTCTGGAAGATCACCCCTACCCGTCGCTGAGCGGGGGGCAGCCGGATCCCCTGTTCGGCGTCAAACAACGCCCGCTCGTTGAGCAAAATGCGCCCACCATCCGGGGTTTCGATCCCGGCAATGCAGCGCAAAAGTAGGCTTTTGCCGGATCCAGAGGCCCCCAGCAGTCCTAATGGCCGCCCGTCGCAGCTCAGTTGCGCCTGCAGCTCAAATTGGGGCAGCTTCTTGTCAATGTCCACCCAGAGGCGGGGGGCCGGAGTTGAGAAATCCGGATCCCTTCTGGTGAGAACCTGTAGAGGACGAGAGGGAGGTCGCTGCCAGGGCCGTCGCTGAAACCAAAGGTTAACTGCCGTCATCACCCCCAAGGACAACCCCAAGACCAGGGCCGAGCTGATGGCCGCCCCCCGCATATCCCCCGCCTGAACGGCAAAGAAGATGGCCATGGACAGGGTTTGCGTGCGGCCTGGGATGTTGCCTGCCAGCATCAAGGTGGCGCCGAACTCCCCCAGAGCGCGGGCAAAACTGAGGGTAATCCCCGCCAGGATCCCTGGTAAGGCCAGTGGGATCAGCACCCGCGTAAAAATCTTGGCCCTACTTGCCCCCAGCGTGCGGGCTGCCGCCACCAGCGTCGGGTCGATCTGCTGGAAAGCTCCCAGGGCCGTGCGGTACATCAGGGGCAGGGCCACCACCGCTGCCGTGATCACCCCGGCATACCAGGTGAAGATGACCGACAAGTTCAGCGAGGCCAAAAGTTGTCCCAGAAGGGTTCGCCGGCCAAACAGCAGCAGCAACAGGAAGCCCACCATGGTGGGCGGCAACACCAGCGGCGCCAACAAGAGGGCCTCGAGGAGAGAGCGCCAGCGACCTCGGTAGTGCAACATCCCGTAAGCCGCCAGCGTCCCCACCCCAAAGGTGATAGCTGTGGCCAAGCCGGCAATCCGTAGGGAGATCCAAAGCGGGGATAGGTCGTAGTCGCTCATTTGGAGTAACTCATCCGCGCCATTGCAGAGGGATCCCTCACAGGCGGATAAAGCCGTACTTCACAAACACCTCTGCTGCTTCTTCTGAGGTTAAAAACTCCAAGTAAGACTGTCCGGCGGGAGTATCGCGCACCAATGCCACCGGGTAGATAATTGGCGTAATGGGATCCGCCGTAGCCACTACTCGCACCCGATTTGAAAGCTGAGCATCCGAGGTAAACAGGATCCCGGCGTCAGCATTGCCCTGTTCTACCGCCGTCAAGATTTCCCGCACCGTGCTGGCAAACACCATCTTGGGCCGCAGCGTCTCAAACACCCCTGCTTGGGTGAGAATTTCCTGGGCGTAGCGTCCGGCGGGCATGGCCTGCAGATCCCCAATGGACAGAACCCGGATCTCTTCCGCCACCAAGTCGGCAAAATCCTGAACCTTGGTTCTGGCATTGGCAGGCACAATTAAAGCCATGCGGTTGCTGAGAAGATCTCGCCGGGATCCCTCCACCAGCAGGTTTTGCTTGGCAAGGGCGTCCATAAAAGAGGCGGCTGCGAAAAATACCACGTCCAAAGGAGCCCCCTGCTCCACCTGTTGCTGGAGAGAGCCGGAATTGGCGAAGTTGTACTCAACCTTGATGTCGGGATAGCGGGCGGTGAACAACCGGTCGATTTCCGTTAAAGCCGGTTGCAAGCTCACCGCAGCCCCCACCAAAATGGGCTGAGATTGCGCCAAGCCGGGAGCCGACCCCCACCTCAAAGCCAGAGCGGCCAGGATCCCTAGGAATAACATTGCAGTTCTTCGTTTCATAGCCATTTTTCTTTGACCCGTGACGACTTTCAGAACAGGAAAATCCACCAATCGCTCGGTACTTTGACCATTAGAGGTTGCAGTTTGTATCTTCAGGATACATAATCTAGACTATTGGCAGCCCTTCCTCCCCAGAGGCAACGATAAGCATCTGATAGTATTGAAACCGGTGTTGAATGACCATCCGGCAAGCTCCTCTCTTGTTCAGTTCGGTCAACACCCCTGTTGCTCTGCTTGTTCAACAAAGGAGAAGTCATGCAAATCAGCACTCGCAACTTGTTTAAAGGAACTGTAAAAAGTGTCCAGGTAGGCATGGTCAATGCCGAAATTGTTCTGGAAGTTGCACCGGGTATAGAAATAACAGCCATTATTTCTAAGCACTCTGCCGAACGGTTGGGCATAGCAGTTGGGAAAGAAGCGTATGCTGCCATCAAAGCCTCGGATGTGGTCATCGCCGTGGATTAGTGGTGGATTAGCAAATTGAGTGACTGGCCTAGACTTGCTGTTGCCTGGGATCCAAATACAGGGCTTTGATAAGGCGCTGGCGATCGTTTAGGCTGATCCGAAGCCGCCCATTCTCTACATCCCGCACCCAGCTCTGGCTGCGCCCCAGCCTCTGGGCCAATTCCCGCTGGCTGATTCCCTTTTGCCGGCGTGCCGCTGAGATATCTGCCCCACGCAAAGCCTTGCCTGAGGAAAAATCTTTTGGGTCTTCGGGATGGCAAGGGAGATCCGAGTCTGTTGCAACAGGCGCAGACTTTGCCCTACGCTGCCGCCGAGATCCCGATTCTCGGGTTGGGGATCTGGCTTCTTGAACTACTCGACGATGCCAGTCGGAGGGCAGATGAAATCGTTGAATGCGAGCCTGCATCAAGAGTCCCCACTTGCCCCGCGGCCCGGCAGCGGTCAGCAGGCCGCCATTATTGGCATCTTCAATCCAAAAGTTCAATGCCTCGTCCGCATCCTCGGGCACAGCTTCCAGGCGAGCCCACAGGGGTTGAATGGAAGAAGGATAGGTGAGGGGATCGAACTCCGGCTTGAGGCCGTAGTGGTTGAGAACCTCCAGATCGCTTTCAAAGGTGCGCACCAGCCGTTTGCGTTCTTGGAGATTGAGATAAGCTTCCTGCAGTCGCTCTTCCCCGTAGGCCACTCGCATCAGGGTGGGCACCGTCAGACGCTGTTGCCGCCCCATCCTCACTTTGAACAACAGCCACAGCAGCAGGCGCATGGCTCCTTCATGGTGTTGCCAATGGCTCATCACGGCCTGCAGCAGGGATAGGGGCAGGCTGCTGTACTGATAAAAGGCTTGCCCCTGGCGGCACCCTTGTCGATTGAGAAAGTACCGTGTCCATTCGCCGGGCTGAATCGCCCAAGTCAGGCCCACCAGATGGTTGCAGCCCTGCTCATCTTTTTGAAAGTGGCGATGCATCTTGAGCAGCCTCCACAGAGGGCCAGCCGGTACCGAAAACCCCTTCACCCGCCCCTGATCCGGCCAATCGATGGAGACTTGAATCCGACAGAGCTGCTCTATCCAGGTCATGAACAGGTGGAGACGGGTCATCTTGCTCAGATCTTTACGTTTATCCCAGCCCAAATAGGACTCCAATTGTGAGTCGGTGAAAACAAAGGATTCCTTCCAGGGGCTATCCAACCCGGCGGCATAGGCAGCAAAAATAAGATGCAAACAGGCAGTTCGCACATCGATCGGAGCACTTTTTGGGATCCCGTCCAAACATAGAGTTAGGGTCAGAGATCCCTGGTTGTGGCCAACAGATTTCTGATAGCAAACCTGGTTATCTCCCTGCTTTTGCAGATTGAGAGATTGAAATTGAGATAGGAAATTGCAAGCTTCCCAGACCACAATTGACGAAGCAAAAGCCTGGCTATGGCCGTTCAAAAATAGAGGTGGGCTACTGCGAATGCGGGCGGTGATCCTGCGATTGCGCCCCTTCATGGCTTCATAGGGCTGCGGGGCAGAACCGGGACATAGGCTAACGCACTGAGGTTCTGGGAAGAAACCTTCGCAGTCGTTGCACAACAGAGGATTAATCCAGTATTCCCCATCCTGGACAACGATAGCTTTTGTAGGACAGCTATCTACGCAAGCGTGGCAACCGATACAATCCCCTGAGATTTGATAAGCCATAGCCCTCGAACTCCATAGCGTTTCCCTGTAGCTCTCCTTTGTTCACACCTGCTATCGCATCTGCGCAACCCTAAACCCGGCCATGGAGACCTTCCTCGCAAAGCCGTGGCAGCCCGGCGAGAGACCTTAGTTTAAGGTCTGTTTCCTAAGCTCAATTCGTGAACTGGATTGAACGATACCTCAAAAGATCCCCGGCAGGCCAGGGAGATTTGGTCTAGGGTGAACCTTCTGGAAAGCTTTGTTTTCTCTTAACTTCTAATGTTTGCAGTGAACTTTTGAGATGGCTTTGCAGGCTACTCCTCCCCCCTTGAGAGCCTTTTAGGGATCCGAACTGCAGCAAGTGTCAGGCAAAACGCTCAATAACCAAGCCGACACAAGGTCGTCCGCCCACCCAATACACCGATTCATCGGCCAGGTTGTGGCTTGGCTCCAGATGCCAACCCAAGGGATTGGGTTCTAGCTCCAGCGCCCGCACGATTTCCTCTGGGCTGAGCCCTGTGCAGAGTTGGATGTGTTGCAACTTGGGGAAAGGCTTTTCCACAAGGCTAAGCTCTTCAGCAGCTTTAAGGATGGAGCCCAGGTGTAGCAAACAGGTGTTCATAGCTTTGCTCCCAAATCAAGATAGATTATGAAGAGATGTGCTTACCTTGAGTGTCTCTCATTGCAAGTTAAAAATTGGGTAAATAGACTACATTTTAGAAGGCTCTTGGCAAATTTAAGATTGTTTTCTTATTCGGTTCTTGGGGAGGCGCTAGGGTGCAACGGGGATCCATGTAAACCCAGATGGGTTTAGCTAAATGAGCAGGAAGGGAAAGTTGGCCACTGGGTAGGAGTAGGATCCACTCAGGGTGACGTTGGATAACCTGGAGATAGGTACCTGGAGTGAGACCCATTTGCTGCAATTGGGCGCAAGCAGCTTCGGATCCGCGCAGTTGGTAGATGCGACCTTCTTCTCCAACCTTCATGAGTTGGAGAGGAGATATGGTTATTGAGATCTTAGGGACGGTGGGCGGTGCCAACATATAGGGATCCCTAATTCTAGAAAACTAGAAAAAAATAGAAAAAAGGCTGCTTAAGCCTAGCGGCAAGCAGCTGGAGAGCGGCGGTCTATCAAACCAAGTAAGCTTCCTGGTGAGTGCGAATCGTACAATTGGAGCGAGGTTTAGCCACGCAGAGCAGCACAAATCCCTTGGCTATTTGTTCCTCATCCAGAAAGGTTTGCTCCGATTGATCGACTTCTCCCTCTACCACTTTGGCCACGCAAGAGGAACAACTACCGGAGCGGCAGGAAGAGGGCAAATCCACATCTTGATCCTCAGCCGCTTCTAGGATGGTCGAATCTTCATCTACTGAGATATAGGTGTCGAGCCGTCGTTTTGGGTTAACCAAGTGAACTGTGTAGGTAGCCATGATGGAGTCTCCAGAGAGCTGACGAGGGGTAAACAAGAGATCTTAGGCAGGGATCCCAGGGCTGCATTCGCCCCGCTCTCCCAAAGAGCTGCAGCCGGCACAGCCGCCGACAGCATCTGGACAACCGTAGTCTTGAAAGACTCGGAATAGCTTCTCCTGCTGCGGGGTAGAAGTGAGAAAGGTTTGATACGCTTTTTCCAGCGCTTGCCGAGCTTGCTCCAATCGCTCTTCTTCGCTGCCCTGGAAGTGCTCCAGAGGAGCCAGATACTGAGCGAATTTGCGTAAGATATGCAGGCGATTTACATTGACCACCCGCGGATCGTAGGGGAGCTCGAAAAAAGCGAAATAATCCTCGGCATTGACTAGGGCTTGGAAGTCTTTCCAACGGCGGTTGCGGTTCCAACTCATCGGCAGGTCTCCAGGGTTTTCAAGCGTTGTCTGAGGGCGCGCAGCCGGGCAAATAGGGCGTAAGTGCGGGCTGCCAAGTCGGGGAGTCGCTCGAACCCGTCGGGTAGCCCCTCGGCCAGATCGTGCAGATCCATTTTCAGTTGGCCTGCTTTGCTGTTTAGGCGCTTGATCTCGCTGCGGAGCTGGTCGGCAGAGAGGTGTTCGAAGGGCTCGAAAGCCAGGTCGTTCACAACATTTTCAACATCCCTCTCATTCAACATGGGCAAGGCACTCCTAATTGCTGAAGAAAAAGAAGAAAAAATGGCTGCCGGGACGGAGACAAGCGGCTACAGTCGGCCCACCTCAGGGTAAGTTCGGGCCAGTTGGATCCCTTTGTCGATAAGGGCAGTAGCTTTTTCAGTGAGCTGTTCGAGAGACTCGAAACCGAAGCGATGGGCGTCTCGCAGGGTGTTGACCACCAACAACAGCCGCCCCGAGAAGACCAGCACCCAACCAAAGCCTTCGCTGTTGAGATCCAGCACCACCTGAGCCAGGAGGCCCGTCTCCTTTTCGATCAGGGCGGCAATGGCGCGGTAGTAGATGAGGATGCGGCTCCGCACTGCCGGATCCACCTCCCCTTCGAGGGATATCTGGCGTTTTTGGGCTTTGGTGACGACAAAGGGCTTGAGCAGCAACTCATCACTCCAGGCGCGGTAGGTGCCGTAGGGATCCGCCGCCCGCATCTGGCGAACGATCTCTTGCAAGATGGGGCTGGTCGAGGGGGAAAGAGGGGTAACCGTCATGGCTAAACCTCCGCAGGGGAAGTAGAGGGATTTGGGGCTTCGGCTTTGCGGGCGCGCTCGGCCAAGAGCACTTTGCGCAGCCAGGGGGGAGGGTTGTGCAGGGTGGATACCAGGCGCTGCAGCAAGCTCTCGATGGGTTCTTCCTCCGACTGCACTTTGACGGGGGTGATGCGGCGGTTGATCAGGCGGGCGGCGGCACTGCTGCCAATGGCAGCCACGTAGATGAGGGTGACATCGGCCAAAGCCTGCAGCTTGGGCACCAGCTTGTCCTCGTTGCCATCTGCCTCCAAGTTGCCCCCAAAGGTAAGGGTTTTGCAGAAGCGGTAGCCTTCGGGGGTGACTTCGTAGATGTCAATCTGGTTGGCCCAGCCAAAGTGGGCATTGACGTGCTTGCCGTCGCGGGTTGTAAAGGCCACTTGCATGAGGGTTCTCCTTAGAAACGTGAACTTGAGGGTTTGGGGGAGCTAGGGGCACTTGGGCTGCCCTTCGAAGCTCTGGATCCCTTAGAATCCCTGCCTAGAAACCTGGGGTGGGCTGGGGTGACGGGCTTCCTCCTGCTCCATCAGCAGGTTGCCGACGGCAAACAGTTGGGATAGGGTGCCGCGATAGCCCACCTGACAGATGTGGTTGGCCCCCAGCCGGTCGAAGATAGGGATCCCCATTCGATGCACTGGGATCCCCAGCCGCTTGCCCAGGCGCGCCACGTGGGAGTTGCCCACCAGCAGGTCAGCCCCGGGTGCTAGCTCCTCCAGATCCCCCAGATCCCCCACCCGCACTGCCTCAATGGGAAGGGTGGTCAAGTGGGGATCCGGTGTGGGACTGATGGCCGCCTGGATCTGACAGCCCATATCCAGCAGCCAGTCCACCCACCCCCAGAGCAGATCGGCTTCTAGGGCCAAGGCAATCCGCTGGTTGCCGAAGAAAAAGTGGCAATCCAGGAGGGCATCTTGAACCTGGCTGCGCTGGCGGCGGTAGCGAGAGGGCACCGGCTGCTGGCTGTGATCGGCCAAGGTTGCCAAAAAGGGATCCACAGCCTTGAGACCGGTCAGGTGGGGGAAAACCCGATAGGGGGTGCCAAAGCGCTGGGCCAGGATCTGAGCGGCAGGGCGCATGCTCTCGCCGACAGCTATGGTGAGGCCGGAACGCCCGAGCTGGCGCAATTGCTCAAGGGTGGTGCCGCCGTCTGGGGTCGCCCTAAAGCCGGTGCCCAAGTGTCCGTCCAGGGAACCCGCGGGATCCGGCACCAGGATCGGCTCTAGGCCAAAAGCCTCTGCCATTTCTTTGATCTCCTGGGCGTCGGCAGGGGTGAGGGCAGGCCCGCACAGCACCGTTACCTGGGCAGGGCGGACGGATCCCGACGGCGATTCCGGCAGGGTGCTGACCAAGCTGTTGACGGCGATGGCATAGCCGTCTTGCAGGGATCCCTTAAAGTCAGGCGTGGAGGCCAAGACGATGGGCAGATCCTGCAATTGCGGCTGGCGTCGGCGCAGCTCCCGCAGGATGCGCGGCATATCGTCCCCGCGGGTTTCCGTGAGGCCGGTGGTCAGAAGACCAATCAGCTCCGGCTGGGCCTTCTCCACCAAGGTGAGGATGGCAGCTTCGACATTCTCCTCGCCTCCCAAGATGGTGTCCACTTCGGACATGGCAGTGGTGGACATGGGAATGGCCTCGCGGAAATGACGTACCAGCAGCGCTTTGGCAAAGGCCGTACAGCCTTGGGAACCGTGGAAGAGCGGCAGACAGCCCTTGATCCCCAGAAAGGCCAGGGCCGCTCCCAGCGGAGCGCTGAGTTTGAGGGGGTTGACGCTGAGAGGCTTGCGTTCTTGGATGAGCTGGGCCATCATCCCACCTCCTCTTCGGCTGGAGTCTCCCAGGGGGCAGGCCGTCGCAACTGCTCCCAGATGGGGCTGTGGAGGGCGGCATCGATCTCCCGCGCCAAGTTCACCAGGCCGCGATAGCCGGCATAGGCATGGTGCCGCTCCTGGTTGATGTCCAGAAAGGGGATGCGGGCCTTGAGGGCGGTGTACTGGTTGCGTCCGCCGGCGATGAGCAAGTCCGCTTTCGTGCGCTCCACCACCTTGAGCAGCTCTTGCGGGCTGCCCTTGTCCAAGAGAATGCCATCCTGGCCGAGCAGCTCGCGGATGCGGGCTTTGTCTTCTTCGGTGCTTTTGCGGGTGCTGGTGGCCGTTACCTGCATCCCCAGATCTCGAGCGGCGGAGATGATCGACCAACTTTTCACCCCGCCGGTATAAAGGACAACTCGTTTGCCCGCCAGCCGCTGCCGGTAGGGGGCCAAAGCCGCCTCGGTGGCGCGAGTTTCCCGCTCGATGAGGGCCTCGGTACGCTCCTGCAGTTGCGGATCCTTCAGCCCTTGGGCAATGGCCCGTAGGCAGTGGTTCATCTCCTGCAGCCCGTAAAAGGAAGCCTCAATGTAGGGGATCCCATAGCGCTCCTGCATCTTGCGGCCCACATTGAGCAAGGCTTTAGCGCAGATGAGAACGTTCAGCTTGGCCCGGTGGGCGGTACAGATCTCGTGGTAGCGGCCATCGCCGGTGATCTTGGCCAAGATGCGGATCCCCAGCTCGTCAAACAGAGGCAAGACATCCCACAGCTCGCCGGCAATGTTGTACTCGCCGATGAGGTTAATGTCGCGGGGAGTGGTGTACTCCGGGGAGGCGGTGCCGATCACATAGTCCAGCAGGGCTTCTCCGGCCAGACGGTTGCCTAGGTTTTTGCTGCCCACAAAGCCGGGCGCATTCACCGGAATGACCGGGATCCCAAGCTGTCGGCTGGCCCGCTGACACACGGCCTCCACATCGTCGCCAATGAGGGCAGTTACACAAGTGAGATAGACAAAAATGGCGGCAGGCTGGTATTTGGCCTGCAAGTCAAGGATGGCCTGGAACAGCTTTTCCTCCCCCCCGAAGATGATCTCGTTCTCGCTCAGATCGGTGGTGAAGCCCACCCGATAAAGCTGGGGGCCAGAAGAGAGGCTGCCCCGCGTCCCCCAAGAGTTGCCGCTGCAGGCGATTGGCCCATGTACTAGATGGGCGGCATCGGCGATCGGCACCAGGGCAATCGAAGCCCCGTCAAAGGCACAGCCTCCCTGCGCTCCTCCTGGCTTGGCTTGCTCGGCACAGACCTTGTTTTTGCCTTTGCCGTCTTTCTTGCGGTTGTGCTCGCAGGCGGTCTCGTTGAGCAGCTCCGCCACTTTAGTCCGGCTGATCATGGGCATGATGGGATCTCCTGAGAAGAGGGGGGCTGGGGTTGAGCCGCAGCTTCGGCCAGATAAGCCGCCGCCCGTAGCCGCAGGGCAATGATCTCCTCGTAGAGGGGGTTGATGCGACAGAGGGCCGGAATGTGGACGGTGCGGGATCCCAGCCGGATATCCCGCTCAAAGGGACAGGAAGCCGGGATCAAACGACAAATCCAACGCGCCTGCCGGGATCCCCGAATTTCAATGCTGTTGAGCCAGCGGCGCGGCCACTTCAGGGCGGATCTGAAAATTGAGTTCAAAACCAGGCCGAGCCATCCCAAAGGGTTGCCGACTCTGGGAAAGGGAAGAGAAGGGTAGGGATAAGTCATGGCTTAAACCTCCGAATGGGTAGAATTGGTAACAAGAGGAGGGGGAGCACACCATTCAAAAATCTGCTCCAGTTGCTCCAAGGAAATCAGCCCGTAATGCCAAAGAATCATGGGCAAAGGGCCCTGTTCACACCCATGCCGTTTCAGGGCGAAGGTGAGGGCGGATTCCGGGATCCCAAGCTCAACTTGCAAAAACTGCAGCAGCGGCGCCCGATCGGGGGTAAGCATGGCAGAGTCTCCCAAAACGAGGGGTGGGCGTAGATGGGCAAGCTAGGATGGGGACAAGCCCAAAACCAAGCTGTCGGCAGCCAGAAAGTGGGCCAGGTGAAAGGCCCGTTCTTCCGTCCGCAGCAAAATCTGCTCGTAGAGGTGACGGGTGGCGCGATCCCCAACACTTTCCGCCAGAGCCGCCTGGCGACGCAGCAGATCGATCAGGCTTTGCTCGGCCCGCAAATCCGCTTCCAGCATGGGCCGCACGGCCAATGCATCGTCCCCTTCCGGGCTGAAGCAGCACAGCTCCGCCAGCTTGGCAAAGCTGGAGGCCGGGATCCCACCCAGGCCGTTCAGGCGCTCCCCCACCTCATGGGCGTGGTTCTGAACTTCCTGTAGACTTTCGTTGAAAAATTGATGAATTGAGTAGAACTCTGCTCCTTCGACAACCAGATGGTGCTTCAGATACTGCAAATACAGCCCCTGAAGACTGGCCCAAACTAGGTTGAGGCCCTCGCAGATGGGAACCGTGATCTCCCGTCCCAGGTGAACGGGGTTGTCTCGGACTTGTTGGAAGGAGCGAGTCGAGGGGGATGGAGTGCTCATTGGCGCTACCAAAACGAGGTGAACAGGAGAAGCAAGAAGGCAAACGGCAGAGGTTCAGGGATGGTCATCCCCTCCTGCAGATCTCTCAGGGGGATCCCAGGTCTGGAGAGACCAGCAGCGATCCAACCAACTCAGCCAGCCAGAGCGGTTGAGGGTGAAAAGGCGGAGCACACTGTGGACGAGGAGGGCTTCGGTGGGGGTGCGAATCATCACCCACAGTTGGCCGGTCGGGGTACAGCCACAGGTCAAATCCAGCTCCTGCAGACGGTAGAGAATCCGCCAGCGATCGCAACGGGGCACCTGCAGCACTTCAGCCGTTTTCGGTGGGGGAGAAACAAGGGGGGACATAAGCTCACCGGTTGGGAAGCAGGAGGGAGTCTCAGCAGAGGGCAGAACCGTTGGGTTTCTGTTCCCCCGCTTATATCCCCCGCTTATAGCAAGCGGCTGCAGGGGCTCAGGCTTGGCAGCGGGCGATCAGGATTGATTGAGTTATTGCCGATGTACTCAAACCCTGGAAGCTTGGCCCAGAGGGCAAAAAAAGTTTTTCTGAGGGCAGGGGGTTGAGTCTTTTGCCCGCAGGGATCCGGTATTTTTGGGGAAGGGTATGGGTATTTGAGCGAGTACATCCCCCCTGTCACAACAAGAAAGTCCGACGGCCTGCCGCCGCAATAGTCTTCACTTCCTTGGCGAGGACTTTGCCCCAGGGGGATCTTTCCTCAAACTCAAACGGCTATTTTCAATACACTTTTGGGCTGATACGATATTAAATCGTAGCGATTGATGCAAAACGCAGCCGAGGCTGCGGCGCTTGAGTGCATCTGAGCAGATTTTTAGTATTTCCTAAGCATTGCCCCAAGCCCTTGTCGAATCAGGGATTCCGGGGATCCTCCCCACAGCCGGATCCCCCGCCCCTTTGGGTCAAAATACGGCATCCCCGGCCTTGAAAAACCAGACCCTTGACCCCTAAAAAAAGTTGGATTTGGCCTGCCATCAGGCTTTGCAGGTCTTGAGTACAAAGCCAATAAACTCGATCAGTTCTACCGGGCTGAGTGCAACGGAGCGGGCAGAGGGCGGTTGATATAACCGCCAGTAACGTTCTATCCCCTGGTTGACCCCACTATGCCGCCCCTTTCAACTCCGCCCCGCCAGGGATCCCCTTCCCCATCGGCCTGCGCTTGCAGCAGCAGCCCCCGCCAGGCTCTCCCCCCTCATCTGCAGCAACGCATCGCCACCCATCCCTGCTACAGCGAAGCAGCTCACCATCACTACGCCCGCATGCACGTGGCGGTAGCCCCCGCCTGCAACATCCAGTGCAACTACTGCAACCGCAAGTTCGACTGTGCCAACGAGAGCCGGCCCGGTGTGGTCAGCGAGCTGCTTACCCCGGCGGAAGCCGCCCACAAAGTGCTGGTGATTGCCGGCAAGATCCCGCAACTGACGGTGGTGGGCATTGCTGGGCCTGGGGATCCCTTGGCCAACCCCAAGCAAACCTTCGAGACCTTTGCCCGCATTGCCGAGAAAGCTCCGGATCTCAAGCTTTGCCTTTCCACCAACGGCCTGATGTTGCCGGACTACATCGACGAGATCAAACGGCTGAACATCGACCACGTCACCCTGACCATCAACATGGTGGATCCAGAGATCGGAGCCAAGATCTACCCCTGGATCCGCTGGCGGCGCAAGCGCATTCGAGGGGTGGAGGCAGCCCGCATCCTGCACGAACGGCAGATGGAAAGCCTGGATCTGCTGCGGGAGGCAGACATCCTCTGCAAAGTCAACTCCGTTCTCATTCCCGGCATCAACGACACCCACCTCTTGGAAGTGAACCGGGTGATCCAGGAGAAAGGGGCTTTCTTGCACAACATCATGCCCCTGATCTCGGCGCCTGAACACGGCACCTACTTCGGCCTTATCGGCCAGCGGGGCCCCACCCCTCAGGAATTGAAAGCCCTGCAAGATCGGTGCTCCGGCAACATGCGGATGATGCGCCACTGTCGCCAGTGTCGGGCGGACGCGGTGGGCCTTCTGGGGGAAGACCGCAGCCAAGAGTTCACCAAGGAGCGCTTTATGCAGATGACCCCCGAGTACGACCCCGAAAAACGCCGCCAGGTCCAGGCAAGCATTGCCCAACTGCAAGCTCAGCAGCAGGCAGCCCCGACCCACTGGACAGCCGACCTGCCTCCCGACAGCCCCTCCATCCTGGTGGCCGTGGCCAGCAAAGGCGGTGGCTTGGTCAATCGCCACTTCGGCCATGCGCGGGAGTTTTTGATCTACGAGGTCAACGCCCGTGGGGCGCAGTTTGTCGGCCACCGCAAGATCCCGCAGTACTGCCACGGGGGATCCGGCGAGGACAACAACCTAGAGCAAATTCTGGATCTCATCCGGGATTGCCGAGCTGTATTGGTCTCCAAGATTGGCGATTGCCCCATGAAGCGTATTCGCGAGGCCGGCATCGAAGTGGTGGAAGACTACGACCTCATTGAAACGGTGGCCCTCAAGTTTTACCGCACCTGGTTGGTCAACCAGGCCCTGGACAGCAAATCTTCCCGATCTTGAGACCTCATCTTTTGGAGACGCGGCCATGGCTACTGTAACTGCTCTCACCAAAGGCGGACTGCCCTGGATCCCACAGTTTATCGAAAGCCTGGATATCAGCCGCTGCCTCGGCTGTAGCCGTTGCCTCAAAGTCTGTGGCCGTGGTGTGTTTGCCCTCAGAGCCCTCAACGAAGACGGCGAGTTTGTCGACAACGAAGAGGAAGGAGAAAGTGAGCGCAAAGTGATGACCATCCTCAATGCCGCCCTCTGCATCGGCTGTCAGGCTTGCGCCCGCATTTGCCCAAAGCAGTGCCATTCCCACGCTCCGCAAGCCGTTTAACGTTGCCCAACCCCTACCTTGTATCGATTCGGAGCCTGTATGAACCCCGTGATCTACCTGGACAACAACGCCACCACCGCCGTGGATCCCCTGGTTCTGGAGGCGATGCTGCCCTATTTGCAGACCTTCTACGGCAACCCCTCCTCGATGCACAGTTTTGGCGGCCAGGTGGGGCGTGCCCTTAACCAAGCCCGCGAACAGGTGGCAGCCCTTCTGGGAGCCGACCCGACGGAGATTGTCTTCACCAGTGGCGGCACCGAAGGCAACACCACGGCCATTTATGCAGCCTTGGCAGCCCAACCCCAGAAGCGCCACATCATCACCACGCAGGTAGAGCACGCCTCGGTGCTCAACGTCTGCAAGCACCTGGAAAAACAAGGCTACCGCGTCACCTACCTCTCGGTGGATGAGCAAGGCTGCCTGGACTTGCTGGAGTTGGAAGCAGCCCTGACCGGCGATACTGCCCTGGTGAGCTGCATGGCCGCCAACAACGAGACGGGCGTGCTTTTCCCCATCGAGGCGGTGGGATCCCTGGCTCGCAGCTATGGGGCTGTTGTCCATGTGGACGCAGTACAGGCGGTGGGCAAGATCCCTCTCGATCTGCAGCGCCTGCCGGTGGATCTCCTCACCCTTTCCGGGCACAAGCTGCATGCCCCCAAGGGGATCGGCGCTCTCTATGTGCGGCGGGGCTTGCGCTTCCGTCCGTTGCTGCTGGGAGGGCATCAGGAGCGAGGCCGCCGCGCCGGGACGGAAAATGTGCCGGGCATCATCGCTCTGGGCAAAGCGGCTGAGCTGGCCCAAGCCCACCTCGGGGATCCCCATGAGCGGCTGCTGCGGGATCGCTTGGAGCAGGGCTTGCTACAGCGGATCCCGGATGTCCAGGTTAACGGCCACCCCACTCAGCGGCTGCCCAACACCACCAACTTGGGCTTCAAGTTCGTGGAAGGGGAAGCGATCCTCTTCTGGCTGAACAAATACGGCATCTGCGCCTCCTCCGGCTCCGCCTGCACTTCCGGATCCCTGGAGCCCTCCCATGTGCTGCGGGCCATGCGCCTGCCCTACACCGTTTTGCACGGCTCAATCCGCTTCAGCCTCTCTCGCTTTACCCAGCCGGCAGAGGTGGAGCGGGTGCTGGAGGTTTTGCCGGGGATCATCGAGCATTTGCGGGCCATCTCCCCCTTCAGCCACGAGGCGGAAGACTGGCTGCAACAGCAGGAGCGGGAACTGGCTCGCCGCTGACCCCCCTCAAACTCATCTTCCCTCGACCGTTCGCATCCTCAACTCAGGATCCAGCCATGTGGGACTACAGCGAAAAAGTTTTGGAACTCTTCTACCACCCCAAAAACCAAGGGGCGATGGATCCCAGCTCCGAGCCTGGTGTTCGGGTGGTGGTGGGAGAAGTGGGCAGCATCACCTGTGGCGATGCCCTGCGGCTCTACTTAAAGGTGGACGAGGCCAGCGAGCGCATCTTGGCTGCCAGCTTCCAAACCTTCGGCTGCACCAGCGCCATTGCCTCTTCCTCGGCCCTGACGGAGCTAATCACCGGCCTCACTCTGGATGAAGCCCTGCGGATCGACAACCGCCAAATCGCTGACTACCTAGGCGGCCTGCCCCCCGCCAAGATGCACTGCTCGGTGATGGGGCAAGAGGCTCTGGAGGCAGCCATCTACAGCTATCGCGGCCTTCCTCTGCCTGACCACACGGATGATGACAGCGCTTTGGTCTGCTCCTGCTTTGGCGTCAGCGAGCAAAAGATCCGCCGCTTGATCCGGGAAAACCACCTCACCTCCGCTGAGGAAGTAACAGCCTACAGCAAAGCGGGTGGTGGCTGTGGTTCCTGCCTGGCCCAGATTGAAGACCTGATCGCCGCCGTTCTGGCCGAGACTGACGCAACCCCTTCAGAAGATTCAAGAAATTCAAAAGGGAACTCCCAAAACCAGACAGAGCCCTCTCCTGCTGCTCCCCCTCCTGTCTCGGCAACAGCGACACCCCCTCCCCTCACCACCTTGCAAAAGATCGCCCGCATTCAGGCCGTCCTGGAGGAGGAAGTTCGCCCGCTGCTGTTGGCCGATGGCGGCGATGTGGAGCTGTACGACCTGGAAGGGGATCAGGTGTGGGTGCGCCTCAAGGGATCCTGCGCCGCCTGCCCCAGCCAGCAAAACACGCTGCGGTTGCTCATCGAAACCCGCCTGCAAGAACAGGTGTGGCCCACGTTAATCGTGCATGCCCTCTAGTTGCCCATTCTCGATAAGCCTGAGAGCCCTATGATCTGCCCCACTGTTACTCCCCGTCGCTTCCCCCATCTCCTGCCTCGATTCGGGAGGGCCCCACCGCTCGACCGGTTTGCTTTTGGATTCCAAGGGATCCAAGGCTGCCTTCCCGCGAGCTGAAATCCTTTGCAGTAAGGATCCCGTCTCGCTAATGCGACCAGTTGCGCCCATTGGCAGGAGATTTCTAACCCTTAAGTCGCCCCCAAGTCTTTCCTCAAGTCTTCATTAGGAGAACTGAACCATGAGACAAATTGCATTCTACGGCAAAGGCGGTATCGGCAAATCCACCACCTGTCAGAATACCGTTGCCGGTATGGCCGAATTGGGGCAGCGGATCATGATCGTCGGCTGCGACCCGAAGGCCGATTCCACCCGCCTCATGTTGCACTGCAAAGCCCAGACCACCGTCCTTCACCTGGCGGCTGAGCGGGGATCCGTAGAAGACGTGGAGCTGGAAGAAGTGGTTCTCACCGGCTACCGAGGGGTGCGCTGCGTGGAATCCGGTGGCCCCGAGCCTGGTGTTGGCTGTGCCGGACGAGGCATCATCACCGCCATCAATTTCTTGGAAGAAAACGGTGCCTACGAGGATCTGGACTTTGTCTGCTACGACGTGCTGGGGGACGTGGTCTGCGGCGGTTTTGCCATGCCCATTCGGGAGGGCAAGGCCCAAGAGATCTACATTGTTTGCTCCGGCGAAATGATGGCCATGTATGCGGCCAACAACATCGCCCGCGGCGTGCTGAAATACGCCTACTCCGGCGGCGTGCGCTTGGGTGGCTTGATCTGCAACAGCCGCAAAGTGGATCGCGAGATCGAGCTGATCGAAGCTCTGGCCGAAAAGCTCAACACCAAAATGCTGCACTTCATCCCCCGCGACAATGTGGTTCAGCACGCAGAATTGCGCCGCATGACGGTGATCGAGTACTCCCCCGACTGCAACCAAGCTGACGAGTATCGGGCCTTGGCCAAAAAGATCATCAACAACACGGATCTGAGGATCCCCACCCCCATCTCTATGGATGAGCTGGAACAGTTGTTGATAGAGTTCGGCGTTTTGGACGACGACCAGAAAATCGCCCACCTCATCGGCAAAACCGAAAAAGAGTTGGCCCCTGTCTGATCCCCGAAAAGACGGGCTGGGGGTAGCTGGTTTCCTCCCTCAGCCCCCCTTCGCACTGTGGCTTTTATCCATGACACCCAATAGCTGAGGTTCTCATGACTACTCTGAAAAGTACCCTCAAAGAGGAAACCCGGAAAATCGTAACGGAGGTTCTGGAAACCTACCCCGAAAAAGCTCAGAAAAAGAGAGCTAAGCACCTCAACGTCTATGACGAGGGCAAAGCAGATTGCGGAGTAAAATCTAACATTAAATCCATCCCCGGCGTCATGACCACCCGCGGCTGTGCTTACGCCGGTTCCAAAGGAGTGGTGTGGGGGCCGGTCAAAGACATGATCCACCTCAGCCATGGCCCCGTGGGCTGCGGCTACTACTCCTGGTCGGGAAGGCGCAATTACTACGTCGGCACAACCGGGGTAGATACCTTCGTTACCATGCAGTTCACCTCCGATTTTCAGGAGCGAGATGTGGTGTTCGGGGGGGACAAAAAACTGGCCAAACTCTTGGTGGAAGCCAGCGAACTCTTCCCCTTGGCCAAAGGCATTACCATCCAGTCCGAATGCCCCGTTGGCCTAATTGGGGATGACATCGAGGCGGTGGCCAAGAGAGTTTCCAAAGAAATTGGCAAGCCGGTGGTACCGGTGCGCTGCGAAGGCTTTCGGGGGGTCTCCCAGTCCCTGGGCCACCACATCGCCAACGATACAGTGCGGGACTGGGTTCTGCCCATTGCCGACAAGAAAGCCAAGGAGGGATCCCTCAACTTTGAGCCCGGCCCTTATGATGTGGCCCTGATTGGGGACTACAACATCGGCGGCGACGCTTGGTCTTCCCGGATTTTGCTGGAGGAGATGGGCCTGCGGGTAGTGACCCAGTTTTCCGGCGATGGCACCTGGAACGAGATGCTGCTTGCCCCTCGGGTGAAGCTGAATCTCATCCACTGCTACCGCTCCATGAACTACATCTGCCGCCACATGGAGGAAGCCTACGGGATCCCCTGGCTGGAGTTCAACTTCTTTGGCCCCACCCAAATTGCCAAATCCCTGCGGGCCATCGCCCAGCGGTTTGACGAGACCATCCAGGCCAAGGCGGAGCAGGTGATCGCCAAGTACAAGCCCCAGAGCGAGGCCATCATTGCCAAGTACCGTCCCCGCCTGGAGGGCAAGCGGGTGATGCTGATGGTGGGCGGACTGCGGCCCCGCCACGTCATCCCGGCCTTCCGGGAGCTGGGCATGGAGGTGATTGCCACCGGCTACGAATTCGGCCACGGCGACGACTACAAGCGCACCACCCAGTACATCGACGACGGCACCCTCATCTACGATGACGTGTCCGGCTACGAGTTTGAAGAATTTGCCAAGAGGTTGAAGCCAGATCTCATCGCCTCCGGCATCAAGGAGAAGTACGTCTTTCAAAAGATGGCTTTGCCCTTCCGCCAGATGCACTCTTGGGACTACTCCGGCCCCTACCACGGCTACGACGGCTTTGCCGTGTTCGCTCGCGATATGGATTTGGCTTTGAATAGCCCCACCTGGGATCTGGTCAAAGCCCCCTGGAAGTCTTAGCTTGCCGCCGGGATCCCAAACGCGAACGGCCCTTCCTTCCCCTGCCCCTCATTAGGAGACCGACCATGCCGCAAGATATCCAAGACATCAAAGATCACGCCCGCCTGTTTCAAGATCCGGAATATCAGGCGCTTCTGCAGTGCAAGCAAACCTTTGAAGATCTCCCTTCCCCGGAAGAAGTGGCCCGGGTGGCCGAATGGACAAAATCTTGGGAATACCGGGAGAAAAACTTTCAGCGGGAAGCTTTGACGATAAACCCTGCCAAGGCTTGCCAGCCCTTAGGGGCCATCTTCGCCGCTGTCGGCTTCGAGGGAACTTTGCCCTTCGTCCATGGATCCCAGGGGTGTGTGGCCTATTTTCGCACCCATCTCACCCGCCACTTTAAGGAGCCCTTTTCGGCGGTCTCCACCTCGATGACGGAAGATGCGGCGGTGTTTGGCGGCCTCAAAAACCTAATCGAGGGACTGGAAAATGCCTACGCCCTCTACAAGCCCAAGATGATCGCCGTGTGCACTACCTGCATGGCGGAGGTGATCGGGGATGACCTGGGGGCCTTCATCACCACGGCCAGAAATGAGGGAGTGATTTCCCGCGACTTCCCGGTGCCCTATGCCCACACGCCAAGCTTTGTGGGATCCCACATCACCGGCTATGACAACATGCTCAAGGCCATTCTCAGCACCCTCACCGAGCCGGTGGGCCGCACGGGTAGCAATGGCTACATCAACGTCATCCCTGGCTTCGATACCTACATGGGCAACTTGCGGGAGATCAAGCGCATCTTCGGCTTATTCGGGATCCCGCTGACCCTGCTGGCGGACAACTCCGACTATTTGGATTCGCCCAACGACGGCACTTTCCACATGTATCCCGGAGGAACCCCTTTGGAGGCGGCTGCCCAATGCCTCAACGCCGAGGCTACTTTTTCCTTCCAGCGCTACACCACGCCCAAGACCCTGGAGTTTCTAGCAGAGGCCTCGGGTCGGCCCACCCTGACGGCGCGGCCAGTGGGTATTCGGGGCACGGATGAGTTTTTGATGCAGCTATCCCAGTTAACGGGCAAGCCCATTCCCGCCGAGCTGGAGATCGAACGGGGCCGGGCGGTGGATGCTTTCACGGACTCCCAAGCGTGGATCCACGGCAAGCGGGTAGCCCTGTATGGGGATCCGGATCTGGTGATGGGCTTGCTCAGCCTGTTGCTGGAGCTGGGAGCGGAGCCGATCCATGTGGTGGTGACCAACAGCAACGAGGAGTTCGAAGCCGAGGCGCGGGCACTGCTGGCCTCCAGTCCCTATGGACAGGGGGCAACCGTCTGGGGGGGCAAGGATCTCTGGCATCTGCGCTCTCTGATGTTCACCGAGCCGGTGGATCTGCTGATCGGCAATTCCTACGGCAAATACCTGTGGCGGGATACGGGCACGCCTTTGGTGCGCATCGGCTACCCCATCTTCGACCGCCACCATCTGCATCGCTATCCCACCTATGGCTATGTGGGGGCGCTCAACCTCCTTAACTGGATTGTCAACACCATTCTGGATGAGGCAGATCGGCGCAGCATCATCCCCGGCAAAACCGATTTTTCCTTCGACTTAATTCGTTAGCTTCCGGAGTAGGGGGATCCCAGAGGCTAGATAGATCTTGTCAAGGATCCCCTGCTCCAAAGACTCCACCCCGCTAAGAGGAACAGCCAAGCCTTACAGGAATCTGATGAATTCTGCCAGAACTTCGGTTGAGCTTTCTACCCTGGACATGATTGCCCTGACGCAACCGGGGTCGCGCCAGCGGTGCGGAGCACCATCGACGGTTACCGATTGCCTAGGCGGGCCGTAGGTCTTGGAGGATGGATCCCATGAATTCCTCTATCACCATCAACGACACCACCCTGCGCGATGGGGAGCAAGCGGCAGGGGTAGCCTTCCAAATCCCCGAGAAAATCTCCATTGCCGCCCTCTTGGATGCCATTGGCGTACCCGAAATTGAGGTGGGGATCCCGGCCATGGGCGCCGTGGAAACGGAAGCCATTCGCGCCATGCTCAGCCTGGGGCTGCGGGCTCAGCTGCTGGGGTGGAACCGGGCTGTGCCCAGCGATATCCTCGCCTCTATTCGTTGCGGCCTCAAGCGGATCCACATCTCCGTGCCGGTCTCGGATCGGCAAATCGCTGCCAAGTTCCAAGGGGATCGCCCTCGGCTGCTGCGACAGTTGCGCCAATGCGTGGAGATGGCCTTGGAGCAAGGGCTGTGGGTCTCGGTGGGGGCAGAAGATGCCAGCCGCACCCCCCTGGAGCAGGTGATCGAGTTGGCCCAAATGGCCCAGAGCTGGGGCTGTCGGCGCTTCCGCTACTGCGATACGGTGGGCATTTTGGATCCCTTTAGCACCTACAAGCAGATTCGCCGTCTGGTGCAGGCCATCGATATCCCTGTGGAGATGCACACCCACGACGACCTGGGCATGGCCACTGCCAATGCCTTGGCCGGGATCCGCGCCGGCGCTCAGTCGGTGAACACCACCGTCAACGGCTTGGGGGAACGGGCCGGCAATGCCCCCTTGGAAGAGGTGGTGATGGCTTTGCGCTACACCTTGGGGATCGATGTTGGGGTGGATACCTGCCGTCTGCGGGAGCTGTCTCAACAGGTGGCGCGGGCCAGCGGTGCTCCCCTACCTCCCTGGAAGGCCATCGTCGGTGACAACGCCTTTGCCCACGAGTCGGGCATTCATGCGGCGGGAGTGCTGCGGGATCCCCAGACCTATGAGCCTTTTCCACCAGAAGCCGTGGGCGGCCAGCGGCGGCTGGTGTTGGG
The DNA here is from genome assembly GCF_054060575.1 of Thermostichus sp. MS-CIW-15. Lineage (NCBI taxonomy): Bacteria > Bacillati > Cyanobacteriota > Cyanophyceae > Thermostichales > Thermostichaceae > Thermostichus > Thermostichus sp. MS-CIW-15. Next base: position 28,289 of record NZ_JBSSDI010000030.1, read on the forward strand.
CAAACACTCCGGCCGGCATTTGCTGCTCCAGATCCTCAAGGAACAGGGGATCCCTGTCGAGCAGATCCCACCTGGCCAACTGGAAAAGCTCCTGGAACAGGTGCGGCAGCACGTCACCCACTGCAAACATCCGATCCCGCCCGCGGAACTGGCCCGTTATTGCCGCGCAACGCTGACGCAATGGGCGCAACACACTCCAGAACCCATCCCAGAGGAGAGCCATCCCGATGTTGTCTAACCGCTTGTCCGGAAAGGAAACTTCCAAATCTCAGGCCATTTTGGCAGCCGTGTCTCGACGGGCGCGCCAAGTAGGCCGCAGCCTAACCCGCCAAGAGCTTTGTCAGGTGCTGGCAGAAATCACAGGAGGTACCCCATGAGCGACGAACTGGAGCTGGATCGCCCTCCCCAATTTGAGCTGGGCGACAAAGTCCGCATCCGTAAGGTCATCCGCAACGATGGCACCTTCTTCGGCCAGCCGGTGGGGAAAATCTTGGCCGTTCCGGGCGACGAAGGTTACGTGATTTCCATTGGCACCTTTCTACAACGGTTTTACGTCTATGCCGTCCACTGCTTGGCCAAAGGCTTGGTGGTGGGGTGCCGTGCCCAAGAGCTGGAACTTGTGGAGAAAGGGCTATGAAAGTCATCCTGCACGAAAGTGCCTACGGGCATTTGATGGTCTACGTTCCCAAAAAAGATCTGGAAGAGTCGGTTGTGGCCACCCGTTCAGAGGCCGGGGAAACCATTTTCACCTTGAGCAACGGTTGGGAATTGTCCATCCCGGAGCTGCCGGAGCCTTTGTCTCTGCCCAAGACGGTAGAGGCCAAACGCCTCTAGCCAACGGTTGGCTAAAAATTCTGTTGGCCTATCCCCGAAAGGGCTGAGAGAATGGGTTGAACTCAGCTCCAACAAGCTCTAGATACCCATGAAAAGGGTTGGATTCCCCGTTACTTTGTATGGACAACCGGCCCATATGGGGAGATGGCTTTTCATCCTCCTGGGGCTCCTGGTTCTTCTTTGCTTGGGAACCGTCTATTCCTGGAGCATTTTCCGCAAGCCCCTGGAAACAGAGCTGGGGATTGGGGCCAGTGAGAGCCTGCTGCCCTACACGGTTGCCCTCGTGTTCTACGCTACCCTCATGCCCATCACAGGGTTTGTCATCCCCCGCTGGGGATCCCGCCGAGTACTGGCTCTGGGGGGCAGCTTGGTGGGTTTGGGCTATGGGCTGGCCAGCTTCGCCCCCTCCATTGGGTGGATTGCCCTCTGCTATGGAGTCATTGCCGGCAGCGGTGTGGGAATAGCCTATGGAGTGCCAATGGCCGTGGCAGCCCGTTGGTTCCCGGATCGCAAGGGATTGGCCGTGGGATCCACCATTATCGGCTTTGGCCTATCTCCCCTGCTCACTGCTCCCCTGGCCAACTGCTTGATCGAGGCACTGGGGGCTCGGCCTACGCTGCTGATTTTGGGGATCCTCTTCGCGGCAGTGATCCTGGGGATCGCAACCCAACTGAGATTTCCTCCCCCCGATTGGATCCCTTCCTCACCTTTTCCAAGAAAATCCACGAATGGCCCAGATCGCTCTCCGTTGACTTCTCGGCGCTCTCTCCCTCTGCTGAGGAACCCCTCCTTCTATGGCCTGTGGATCTGCTACGCCATCGGCACCCTGGTTGGTTTAAGCGCCATTGGGATTTCCGGCCCCGTGGGGGAAGAGCTGATCGGCCTGGATCCCCCTGCGGCTGCCAACAGCGTGGCTCTCTTCGCCATTTTCAACGGGCTCAGCCGTCCTCTGTTTGGCTGGTTGGCCGATCGATTACATCCCCATCAGGTCACTACGGGATCCTACGGGCTGATCCTGCTGGCCTGTGGGCTAATGCTCCTGCCTCCTCAGGGATCCCTTCTGGCCTACTGGGTAACTTTTTCCTTGCTTTGGTTTTGCCTGGGGGGGTGGCTGGCCATGGCTCCCGCCCTGACCCTGCGCTTATTTGATCCCGAACGCTACGCCCAGAACTACGGCATTGTGTTTACCGCCTATGGAGTTGGGGCCTTGGTGGGAACGATGATCGCGGGGCAAATTCGCGATAGGCTGGGCAGCTATAGCTATACCTTTTATGGGATGGCCGCCTTGGCGGTGGTGGGGATCTGGGTGGCCAACGTTTTTTTGAAAGAGAAGTTGTAGGAGCTTCAAGCCAGCGGGCACAGCAGGGATCCCATCAGCAGGGGCAGCAATCCCCTACTTCATACCCTCCACTGCAGGGCTGGGTGAACCAACTTAAAGACTTGCCCCCCCAAGGCAAGCAGTTTGGTAGAGTAGTACGGCTATTGCCGACAGATTGGGATCGTGGCGGAATGGTAGACGCTACGGACTTAAAATCCGTTGTTCCTCAAGAACGTGAGGGTTCGAGTCCCTCCGATCCCATTATCCCCTGATCCCTGTCTGTTCCAGCACATTCAGCAAGTCCGGGATCCGAACCCAGGCATCTTCTCGATCCAAATCGGGGCTGGAAAGAAGAGCCACCAAAGCCGGATCGCAAACAGGCGCCACCAAGGGGAAATACCTTAACCCTGCCACCTGAGCAATACTCCAAAAATAGGGAAGCACTGCATTGCTGGGCAAGATCTCGATGACGGTGGTGCCGGGTGGACAAAAGGCGAGGTTGGTCAGGCCCGCCCCGTGGATCCCGATCACCGCCTCTGCCCCCTGCATTAGGGCTATTTGCTCTTGAAGAGAAAGGGTTTCCATCTGCACCGGTACAAATCCCCAGGGGCGCAAGCAGGCCAGCACCTCCGCTTCGTTGATCACCCGCCGCCAGCGGGCAGACCGACGGCTGATGTAAATCCGCCGCGGCTGCAGGGGGTCGATGGAGAAACTCGGCTGGGCCAGTTGCCGCAGCACCTCCAATCCCCTGGGCGTCAAACACCCCACCGGAGCGCCTGCCGAGGGCACGATCAGGTTTTGGGCTTGCAGATGGGATCCCCCCAACTGCTCAAAGCTGAGGATGCGCTCGGCTGGGATCCCCAAAGCAGCCAAGCTCTGCACCTGAAAGGGCTTTCTTTGATACCCGTGGATCAAGATGGGGATGTCCTTTTCCAGGGCGCCCGACCGCTGCAGGATATCGAGGGCCGGCAGAATATCCACCATCCAGTGAAAGTAATTAACTGCCCCCAAGGGCAAAAGGGCAACGGGGCCATCCAGTGGGATCTGTGGGGGGAGATGGGGCAAGCCCAGCAGGGGGTGGTGTCGCAGGTGATCTGGCCTGTAGTCCCAGTCGAGGAACTCCGGCGGCGGCAAGCTCAGGGATAGATCGGCGAGCAATTCTCCCCGGCGGGTGAGCACCCCGCTGGCAAAGCTGGCGTAGAGGTGGCGGGGATAGTGGCCCACGTGGACGGATCCTCGGGGGATCTGGGCGACAAAGGTCTCTGCCAAGGGGATGCGCTGCGGGCGCAACTTTTGCAAAATGTCGGGATCAGCGGCAGGGGGCGCTTTTAGACAGAGAACCCCCCCTGGATCCAGCAGTTGGTAGTCCCCTTCGCCCGTGGCCTGATGCCACTGTCGGGTGGTGAGGTAGCCTTGGGTTGGCACTGGCCAGAAGTCAGTTGTAGGGGGAGTGCTCTGGGAAAAGGAGTCTGCTGGAGGGGCAACGCCTTCTGGAGCCCAACGCTGCCGCCAAGCCGAATACAGGAAATCGGGGATCCTCGCAGATCCCTCTCCCCTGCATGCCTGCTCCAGTCCAGATCGCAGAGGGCTTTCTCCGCCGCTGCCCTCGCACCACGCCTGCACCCAATTCCGTTCCGCTGCCACCGCTCGGCAAACCTTCTCCCAAGCGGCCTCAGGGTGAGCCAACCGCACTTCCGCTTCCGCCCAGTAGCTGTAGAGCTGCGCTGTCCCGGTGCCCCGCGCCTCAGCCGCCTGGAAACACCGCACAGCCTGAACTGGATCCCGCAGATCCAGCCACGCCAGGCCCATCTGTACCCAGGGATCCCCCCACTCAGGGCGCAGCCGCGCAGCCTCCTGCAGAGGGGAAATCGCCTCTCGCAAACGGCCCAGCTTCATCAGGGCCAAGCCCCAGCGCCAAAAACTCTCTGCCGCCGTCGGATCCTGCTGGCAAGCCCGCTCAAACCACTCCGCTGCCGCAGCCCACAGCCGGCTCCGCTCTTGGGTCAGGCCAATGCGGTGAGCAGCCAAAGCCTGGCCAGAAGACAGCTCCAGCTGTCCATCCCCCAACTCCAGAAGCTGCCGATACAGAGCTGCTGCCTGCGGCCAATGGCCCTTCTCCCACAGGCTTTCCGCCAAAGCCTGCAAGCTCCTCAGCAGGTGGTAGACGGCCTCGGATTCGGCCACCCCCCCCGCTTGCAGCATCGCCAAGCCCTCTTGCCACACCAGCTGCGCCTCCAGTTCCCGACCCAGCAGGAGATAGGCGGCTCCCAGCTCCCAATACAGCTCTGGAGAGGGGGATCCCTGCTCGAGCTGTTGCTGTAAAACCTGGGTAACGCGTTCGTAATGTCCCTGCTCCCAATCCTCAAGGAGAAAAGCGGAAGACAACAGATGGGAGGGTAGAGCTGGGTTGAGAGCCATGTCTTTGTGGATGAGAAACAGTGTTACAAACTGCAACAACCTCCCCACTCTGGGCCCGTGCCCCTAGTATTCTAGGCTTGGCTTCCCCCTCAGGGATCGGGCATCGATCCTTCTCAGCTCAGAGAGGGATGCTCCTCCAGTCGTGGGTCAGCCTCTTCACCCCCTTCGATGGCACTGTCCTCGGCCTTTGTCGGCAGTTTTTTCGATCAAAACGGAGTTTATAAAGATCGATGGGTATCAACGTATCCGCTGGCACAGTCGTTTCCAACCCCCGTCTCTACCAAACCGTGCCTGTATCGACCATCTCCCAGGCGGAACAGCAGGATCGCTATCTGGGACGCACCGAGCTGGATCGCCTCGAGGACTTTTTCTCCAGCGGCCTGAAACGGCTAGAGATTGCCGAGGTCATTGCGGCCAATTCGGAAATCATCGTCAGCCGGGCAGCCAACCGCATCTTCACAGGGGGCTCGCCCATGGCCTATCTGGAGCGGCCAGAAGCGACCCAAGACGAGAAAGAAGCCTTCAAGCTGGGTACTGCCTTCTACGTGGAATCCACCGGCGGATTCATTGAGGCCATCCGCAACATCTTTAGCGCCAGCGGTGTGGAGATTCCCCCCAATTTCCGCCCCATCAACATCTCCCGCTACGGAGCTGCCAACATGCGCAAATCGCTGCGGGATCTGAGCTGGTTTTTGCGCTACGTTACCTACGCCCTGGTGGCCGGGGATCCCAGCATCATCGCCGTCAACACCCGCGGCCTGCGGGAGATCATCGAAAACGCCTGCTCCGCCGAGGCCACCATTGTCGCCATTCAAGAGATGAAGCGGGCAGCGGCTGGCTACTTCCGCAAAGATGCCGAAGCGGTTGCCATCATCAACCAATACTTCGATGTTTTGCTGAGCGAGTTCATCGCTCCCGCCCCTTCCGACAAGCTGCGGCAGCGCAACGCCAGCACCGCCGATGGCCTGCCCTTGCAAGGGCTACAGCTACCCCAGGTTTACAACTTGGCCGCAGAAAA
>NZ_JBSSDI010000031.1:0-33602 GCF_054060575.1 Thermostichus sp. MS-CIW-15
ATTGGGAAATATAGCATGGAGCAGATAGTGAAGACTTCTTTACTACTGATCAATCCATCCTCCTTCCGAAGTTGGTTTGCTAAGTGCTGCTATTGCACCCCTTGAGCTCTTAACAGGCTGTAATGGAGAGATGAACATCCGGCGCTTTTTTGAGGACTTCGAAGGCTTTGATGTCGCGCTCCGCTAGGCGCAACAACCGCCAAGCCTCCTCAAGATGCGGCTTCATAGAGGTCTTTTCCCTGCTTGCGCGCCCAGTACAGCACGGTGCCTGGCACACGGCTGCGCCGCTGGTATTCCGCCTCGGAATAAACGAGGATATCCAACCCTGGGCCCATATCGCCCACCGCTTCGTGCAAACGAATCATTTCGGCGTACCGATCAGACACCTCTGGTTTGATCACCATGATGTCTAGGTCGGAACCCGCGTCGGCATCGCCGCGGCCATAGGAGCCAAACAAGAGTACGCGGCTGGGCTGGGCCGCTGCCACGATACGCCGGACGATCTCTTGCAAGGTTTGATCATCGATCATATTGGCAACTCCATTACCTTCAGGCTCTCAATGCCCCGGTCATCCACGATCTTGACGGCAATGCGCTTGTGCTCGCCCGGTGCGAAGGGCAACGACACCGTACCGCTATAGGCTTTTATGAGGTCCTCGTCAATCTCGGCCTTGAGATTGCGCGCCAGCTTCGCCTAGCCTTCTTTCTCGCCCGCCATCGGGAAGAAGACCTGACGGGGGTAGAGGCAGCGCCCGTCGTAGTCGGTATCGAGCATCCACATGGCAATCTTGTCCTTGCCGCCCGATTCGATGGCCCCGGTCTTGGTGTTGTAGTAGTCGAAACCGTGTACCTCAACCACAAACCAGCCATCTTCGGCTTTGCGCAGCTCCACATCCGGCTGCCCGATGAGCCAGAAGGATTCGTTACTGGCGCGCTTCTTTTTGAGGTCGTCGGTGAGTAGGTCGGCGTTCATTTGGACTTTGAGGAACTGCATGCCGGCCAGCTCTGGCTTCATCTCGTCAATATCTTTTGCTGCTTCGGGGTCAAATTGAAAGGCGGCGAAGATCAGCAGTTTGGGCTGTGGGCTGAGCATCCGCGCCTCTTGCCAGGCATGCTCAACTTGCCGCTGCTCGAGCGGGCCATATTCCGGGCCGAAGGAGACGACCACGCGCATGGGATCGTAGGCTGGCGCCGTCTCGCGCACGGTATTTGCCCCTTCGTCGCTTGGCCGCGTTTCCCCCTCGGCATGGAGCCAGCGGCAACCGGGCAGGGGCTCTAGGCGGGCAAAGCGGATGTATTGCCCGTTCTTGCCGCGAATGCCGGTGCGCAGCAGTTCGTCACGCCATTCGGCCTGGCGCAGGGTCTCGCCGGAGCGGGTAATAGACGTATCGGCAGGTTGCGGCTTCTCCTCCAAAATCTCGTCCACCGACTTGACCGCCGGTGCCGGCACCGCTTCAACCGTAAAGGGGCCGGTGACGCGCACCTTCTTCCTGTCCACAAAGGGCTGGTCGTAGAGCGTCTCCTGCGGCGCATGGCGGGCGATGGCGGCGTCGATCTCCTTTTGGAGGGTGCGGCGGGCTTGATGGAAACGCTCGAAGGGTTCGCGCGCTTTTTCCGGCCAGTCGGCAGGAAACGTAAAGGGCACTTCCCATTCCACCAGCTCGTTGACCTTGACCACCTGGCCAGCGGGCATGGTGAAGGTTGCTTCATCGGGTGCGGCGAAGTCCACGAACTGGCCGGCCCGACCGCCTTGGGTGACCTGGAATTTGACCGGCTGGCCATGAAGCGCAGCGTTCAGCTCAGCAAGGGCCGCTGCCACTGCCGGATGGAGCCGCGCGTAAATGCCGTCGATCTCCGGGTTATTGGCGATGGACTTGAGCGTGACATGGGGCACGGTCTTGTACTTGAAGCCGGAGCCGACGCCCTCCTGCGGGTGCGCCAGTTCGTAGTAGTCGAAAACCGCAGTCATCAGCCGCTGGCGGGCGATTGTGATCGCGACGCGTGAGGTGTCGCAGGTGATCCAGCGCCGGCCCCACTGCTCGGCAACGTAGGCGGTGGTGCCGCTGCCGCAATTGTGCACGACGCACAGCTCCGTGATGAAAGAGTGCGCGTCTTCTACCTCCAGGTCATACAACTCCTCTTCGGTTTCTTGCGTGTGGAGTTCGGCGATGCGCACGGCGACCCGCTGCGGACCAAAGAAGACCCAATCCCCCACAGCCAGGTCCTGCGCTTCCACCCATTCGGCCTTCTCGACGCTGAGCTGAAGTTGGCAGGCGTGTCGAATGGTTTCGTAAACGCCCTCCAGATTGGACAGCACCTCCCTGGCCGGGACGCGCAGCACCTCCAAGCCCAGCTCGCGGAGATAGGCATCGCGGGCCTGATCGTGAGCCAGTGCCTCTTCGCTGCTGTGGGCCAGCACGCCGTCCACCTCGACGACAAGTTGGGCGTCGCGGCTGTAAAAATCTGCTATATACCGACCGATGGGATGCTGGCGTCGGAAGGCGAAACCGGTTTGGTTGTTGCGCAGCGCCGTCCACAGCTTACGCTCCGGCGGGGTCATTTCACGCCGCAGCATTTTGCTTCGCCCGCGCAACCCCCGGGGAATGCCCGACCAGTCGTTATGCCCTCCCAGTGAGCGCGGGCGGCGTTTGGCGAGCACCTTGTGGTCGGCAGAGAGCCAGAGCGTCGCGTCAGTTTTTTCGTGGCGGATGCCGATCATCTTGCCGCGGTACGGCCGGCGGATCACGCGCACGACGCGATGCGGTTGTCCGTCATGCCCCAGAACCCAGTCGCCAGGTTGGATGGATTCGATGGCGATCAGTGTGGCCTCTTCCTGGTTGGCCTCTCCTCGACCAGCCCTTCCCCGGCTAGCCCCACCCCAGCCCTCCCCGCAAGCGGGGAGGGAGCGTCCCCCCGCGTGCGGGGGGACAATAGGGGGGCTGCCCCCATCCCGCACACACCACACCCGCGTCCCCTTCCGCACACACGTCGGGTCAAACACCAAATCGCCCGGGTCGGTGGTCATCAGGAGGCAGCGCTCTACAACCTTCGTACGCGTTTCAACCACGTATCGTTGCTCAGGATTGAATCCGGCCGTGTCGTCTCAGACCTCAGACAAGACCTTGAGCGGATAATCGTCGATATAATATTTCCATCGAAGTTTGCTGCCATCCTTAGTCACGCGACCCGTGCGTTTCAACGCCTCCATGCCATCGGGGTAGATCAGCTTCCAATGGCTGTTCTTGTTCGGTCTGAAGGTCTCTCCCTTAAATTGGAGCGGCGTATCCTCGCCCGGCGGCCCCGAGCTCTCCAGGCTTACGAGCTGGAAGACCTTTGCTCCCGCTGGCAACAGCGACGGATCGACCATCTCGGCCCGGGTAATCTTTCGCACGGTACCGTCGGGTAGCTCCACATTACTATAGAAGGCATCAGGCAGCTTTTCAGAATACAACTGGCGATATTTCAAATATTTTTTATCCCTGGCATACCAGATTCAGATAATCACTCGTCCGGCCTAACTCGTTGGATACCATGCTGCCGGTTTTAGCGAACGTGATAAGTCGCACAAAATTCCCCGCCCCAAACACTTCATCCATCAAGCAGCGTACCAGATGGACGTTCTCGTCGCCGATCTGCACGAAGATGCTGCCGCTTTCGGTGAGGAGTTCTCGCGCCAGCAGTAGCCGGTCGCGCAGGTAGGTGAGGTAGGAGTGGATGCCTAGCTCCCAGGTGTCGCGGAAGGCGCGGATTTGCTCTGGCTCGCTGGTTAAATCCTCGTCTTTGCCGTCCTTGACGTCGCGCTTGTTGACGAAGGGCTGGAAGTTAGAGCCGTATTTGATGCCGTAGGGCGGGTCGAGGTAGATCATCTGCACTTTGCCCGCCATGCCCTCTTTTTCCAGGAGCGAATTCATCACCAGGAGCGAGTCGCCAGCGATGAGGCGGTTGGTCCAGCCGTGTTTGTACTGGTAGAACTCGACGGCCTGGCGCAGCGGCTCTCGGCGTTCCTCTTCAAAAAGGCTGAGTTGCTCCGCGCCGCCGCTGCCGTTCCGCTTCTTCACCGCCTCGATGATCGTACGGGGGTCGATGCGCTCGTGGACATGGAGCGAGATCGTCGGCACCGCGAACGAGGTGTGCTCGGCCTTGCCGGCCCAGACCAGTTGCGGGTCGAGGTGAGGATCGTAGGCATAGCGCTTTTTCGTTTGCCCGGCATCCGGGTCAGTCTGGGGCGTCACCAACCCCACAGGTGGATTATTGACACGCTCTTTGTCGCGGTGCTCGTAGGATTCGATTGGGCGTTTGGTGTCGGTTTTCTTGGCTGCTATCCAGTCCTGCCTGTTGGTTTGTCGTGGGCTTAGTGGGAAGGCTAGCTTGAGAGCATGACTCTAGTCAATAATAAGCTCAACTATACTGAAAATAATGTATAATATGTTCAGTACGGATTACTACCAGTTGATCTTTCTGTTTACTTTCGAGTCTGCCAACATGGTAGCCAAAGCAAAGCAGAAAATTGGTAGTAAGACGACACGGAAACTGCGCTTTGGGTATTCTACTCAAAGCTTTGCGGGATACCGCCATTCTGTTTGGAAACAAACAGAATGCTATCGCTGCATAGTTGAACAGTGATGTTCAGCAGTGTTCAGCGTAAATGTATCAGTAACTTTTGATCCAGCCTTGAGCTGTCGCCTAAGCCCTTCTCCCCCAAGCCACCTAGCCGTCCAGTGGCGCCCGCAGGGTTTGCACGCCCCGGGGCGACCAGGTTACTGCTCCAACGCGCTCGGCAATGTAGAGGGGCCGCTGCTTTTGCCGAAACCAGGTGGTCACTGCCTCGCCAACAGGGCCGGAGCTGATGCCCGCCTGCACCTGAAAGCGCTCCAGCAAGTCCAGGATCAGCGATCCCCCATCCCACCACAGCCAGTCGATCTGGGCCGGCAGCAAGGGGGATCCGGTCAGCTCCGCCTGGACAGGGGGGCCGGCGGATCCCAAGAGCAGCCAGCGGGATCCCTCGGCCTCCAAGGTCAACACCAAGGGGTTGGTGTGGACGGCCTGCAGCTTCAGCCGCTCCGAGAAGGGGATCCGGTCGGCAGGCCGCAAGACTTGATAGGGGATCCCGGCAGCTTGCACGGCGCTAAGAGAGCGCAGGTAGCTGTCCGAGGCGGCATTGACGCCGCCCCCGTCCCAGAACTGCCCGATGGAGAAAGCTGAAAGCAGGATCTCCCAGCCCCCATTGGCCGAGCCGGCAGAGGTCATGGCCACCGCCCCCTCCAGACGGCGCAGGCCCTGCTGCCGCAAAAAGGGCAACACGGTGCGCTCGGCCAGGCGGGGATCGCCGCTGTTGAGCAAGAGGTGGCGTCCTTCGGCTTGGATGGCCAGGACGGGGAGGCGGCCACTGGCCAAAGCGGTGATCTCGACCGGCGGCCCCGGCCACAGCCTTGGCCCCAAGAGGATGGCGGCCATTATCAGAGCAGTGCCCTGCCAGCGCAAAGCCCGCCGCCAGCGGGGCCAAAAGGTCAAAGCCACCAGCGCCCCGTAGAGAAGTAGACACTGGAGCAGCGAGACCCTGCCGGTGTAGTAGGAGCTCAGGGGCCAGCTGGCCATCCAGCCCACCCAGTTGATCAAAGGCGTGATCAAAAACGTCAAGGGCCGGGCCAGCAGGGATCCCAGCCCCGGCCAGAGCAAGGCCACAAAAGCCACCCCAAACCCCGCCACCAGCAGGGGCACCAAGAGAAGCAGCAGCAGCGGGTTGGCCAGCAGCGAGTAGGTGGGGATGCGGCCAAAGATGGCCACCTGCAGCGGCAGCGTCCAGATCTGGGCGGCCAGCGGAACGGCCAGAGCCGTGGCCACCGCCGGCGGCAAAAAGTCCAGCCGGGATCCAATCGGCCCTGCCCCCACCAGCAGGCCCAGGGTGGCGGCAAAGCTGAGCTGAAACCCCAGATCGGTAATCCACAGCGGCTGGTAGATCAACAGCAAAACCGCCGCCACCAGCAGCGTCCCCAGGGGGTTAAGCCTAACTTTTCCTTCCAGTCTTGGCTCCGTCAACACCAGCATGGCCGCTGCCCCCATCACCGCCGCCCGCAGCACCGAAGGGGTAAAGCCCGTCAAGGCCAGGTCAATCCCCAAGACCGCCAGGAGGATCCCCTGCTGCAGGCGTACCGCCAGCCGCCGCGTTAGGACAAACACCACCCCCACCAGCAGCGACACGTGAAACCCAGAGGCCGCTAGCGCATGGGCCAGGCCAACTTCTCGAAAGGCATCCTGCAAATCAAAATCCAACTGGGCAGCCCGGGATCCCAGCACCAAGGAAGCCAAGAGGTTCCCCTGCCGCTCCCCCAGCCCGGCAATGAACGCCTCCCGCACCCGCCGCCGCAGCACCCAACCTCCCCAGCCCCTTCCCCCCGGCTGGGGGATCACCTCGCGGGCGATGAAGCCGGCAAAAGCCCCCTGCCGCTGCAGATAGGCCTGAAAGTCAAAGCTGCCCGGGTTTAAGGCGGGACTGGGAAGGTAGAGGGATCCCGTCAGGCGCACCCGCTGGTTGGGATGGAGATCCTGGCTTGGGAGAGCCTCAGGGCTGGCAGTGACGTAGAGCTTGCCGCTTACCTGGCGGGCCGTTTGGTTGGCCTCCAGCACCTGCTCCGCCTCCAGCCAAAATTGCCGCCGCTCGCTGCGGGTGGGGCGGGGCTCCGAAAGAACGGTGCCCACCAGGCTCATCTGCCGCTGCGGGTCCAGAAGGCTGATATCCGTCGGGCCGGGAACCGGCTGCCGCCAGCCCAGGTAGGCCCAGGCCAGACACCCCACCAGCCCCATCGCCAGCCAGGTGCGGGCCAAGCGCGGTCGTCGCCGGTACAGCAGCGATCCCGCCAATCCCAAAGCCAGCGGGATCCCCCAGCCCCAGCCGCTCGCCGCCGGCCAGGCCCGCAGCAACAGGCCCAGGATCCAGCCCAGCCCCAGCAGATAGGTTCTCTCCATCCCTCTTCAGCGCTTTTGCCCCCACTGTACTCTCGCGCTCAGGCGGGATCCATGGCGTTGTCTTAACCTTGACCGGTTGCCGACCCCGCAAGACAGAGGCAAACTGCATCCGGCCTAGGGCTGGCGCTCGCCACCAGCCGCATGCTCCCGCCAGATGGGCAACGCACCCTCCAGATCCTTCCTCTTGCAAGTTTAAGAATTGGGAAAGATGGCCCACTGGCTCTTGACGGCGATATCCTAGGGTTTAAGCTACCGAGAGGCGAGGCGGATCGGCCCGCCTCTGGTCAAAGGAGTGAGCGTCTAGCTCAAGGGATCCGCCGCTCTTAAGGAAGCTTAAGCGTTTCTAAAAATGCTCAAAAGGGGCGGACAGAACGTTAGGGATCCCAGAGAATCTTGGCAGGGTCGTTAGGGTGATAGTGGGCTTTGCGAGGTGGGGAAACCGCACATGGACAGCGCTTTGCTGCAAGCAGCTCGCCAGATCTATCAATACCATTTGCAGTATCGACCGGAGGTGCTGGAGCAGCCGCCGCGGGGCGTGGTCATCCATCGCCGTACCCTGCGAGGGGATCTGATCTTTTCTGAGTTTCCCATCCTGCTGCCCCAAGAAACTTTCATTCCGCTGCAGCAGTTGGAGCCGCTCCGCTGAGGCCCTTCTGCCCAAGCCGAGCCTAGGCGCCTACGATAGCAGAGCAAGCCTCTTTTTCTCCCTGTGGACGGCTGCGATGGTGGACTTCCTTGCCAGCACCTGGGAGCTGCGCCTGTTGGTCTGGGTGCTGGTGTTGGTGCTGGGGGCCTGTGTGGGCAGCTTTCTCAATGTGGTGGTCTATCGCCTGCCGCAAGGTCTTTCTCTGCTCCATCCCGGCTCCCATTGTCCCCACTGCAAGACGCCCCTGGGCCCGATGGAGAACATCCCCATTCTGGGCTGGTTCCTGCTGCGGGGCCGCTGCCGCCACTGCGGGGCGCAGATTAGCTGGCGCTACCCTGCCGTTGAAGCCTTGACCATGGGGCTGTTCGGCCTCAGCATCGCCATCTTGGGATTTTCTCCCCGCGGGCTCCTCACCTGTGTCTTGTTGGGCTGGCTGCTGGCGCTGGCCCTGGTTGACCTGGATACGTTTTGGCTGCCGGAGTCGCTCACCCGCTCCGGCCTGCTGGCGGGGCTGCTGGCCCGCCTGGCGCTGCCCTGGCTGGAAGGGTCGGGATCCCTGGCCGCCATGGGCTGGTCACTGGTGGCCGGGATCGCGGGCGCCGTGCTGGGCATCTGGCTGTTGGAAGGCATTGGCTTTGTCGCCCGTTGGGTTTTGCGGCGGGAGGCCATGGGCGGAGGAGATGGTAAGCTGCTGGCCCTGATCGGCATGTGGCTGGGCTGGCAAGGGGTGTTGGTGGCCCTCATCTTGGGCTCTGGGCTTGGTTTGCTGGGCAGCCTGCTGGCCATGGCCGGGGGAAGGGCCCGCCTGGGCAAACCCATCCCCTTCGGCCCCTACTTGGCTCTAGGCGGCGCCGTGGCCGCCTTGGCGGGATCCCCCCTGATCGAGGCCTACCTACGCTGGTCGGGGTTGCTGGGGTAGAACTCCCTCACCCCTCTTCCAGTGGCAACGGCAACGATCGGCAGGGATCCCTTTTGGCCTCTACTCCACCCCCTCGATCCGGTCTTCCACTTCTTGGTACAGCTCCTGCAGGCGCTCGATGTTGGCCTGGGAAGTCTGCCAGTAGCCACGCCCGTGCACCTCCAGCAGGGTGCCGACGATGCGCCGGAAGGAGTGGGGGTTGAGGTTCATCAGGCGCTGCCGCATCGCCTCGTCCTTGATGAAGGTCTCGTTGGTTTCCTCGTAGATCCAGTTGTCCACCGCTCCCGCCGTGGCCGACCAGCCGGAGGTATTCACCAGCCGCTTGGCGATCTCCCGCACCCCTTCGTAGCCGTGCTTGAGCATGCCCTCGTACCACTTGGGGTTGAGCAGCTTGGTGCGAGCATCGAGGCGGATCGTCTCGCTCAGGGTGCGGATCTGGGCGCTGGGCGTGGTGGTATCCGCCATGTAGGCTGAGGGGGCCTTGCCGTCCGGGCGCAGGCTCTGCACCAGCTTGGTGGGATCCGCATCGAAGTAGTGGCTGACATCCGTCAGGCTGATCTCCGACGAATCCAGATTCTGGAAGGTCACGTCCACCGTCTTCAGGCTGGCCTCAAACAGCTGCCGCATCTGCTGGTTGGGCAGATTGGATCCGAAGGCAAAGGACTTACGCGAGAGGTACATCTCCCGCAGCTCGCTCTCGTCCTCCCAGGAGCTGTTTTCCACCGCCAGGTTGATGTTGGCCGAGTAGGAGCCAGAAGCGTTGGAAAAGACCCGCGTTGCCGCCTGCTCCAGCGTCAGCCCCAGCTCCTTGGCCTGCTGCAGAGCGTGCTTGCGCACATAGTTCAGCTCCAGCGGCTCATCGGCCAGGGCCGCCAGCTTTACCGCCCGGTCGAGGAGGGCCATTTGGTTGACAAAGAGATCCCGGAACACGCCGGAGCAGTTGACCACCACGTCAATGCGGGGCCGCCCCAGCTCCTCCAAGGGGATCAGCTCCACCTTGTTCACCCGCCCCAGGGCATCCGGCTGGGGACGCACCCCCAGCAAACACAGCACCTGCGCCAGCGACTCGCCGTAGGTCTTGATGTTGTCCGTGCCCCAGAGCACCACCGAGATGGTTTCCGGGTACCTGCCGCCGTTGGCGCTCAGCTCGCGGGCCAGCAGCCGCTCCACCACCATCTCCGCCGACTTAATGGCCGCTGCCGTGGGGATAGACTGGGGATCCAAGGCGTGGATGTTGCGCCCCGTCGGCAACACAGCGGGGTTGCGGATGGGATCCCCGCCCGGCCCCGGCAGGATGTACTCCCCTTCCAAAGCGCGAAGCAGGGATCCCAGCTCATAATCGGCCGTGATTTGCTTGAGGCACTCTTCCAAAAACTCAAACAAAGGCTTGAGCAGCTCCGCCTCCACCTGCGGATAGCCCGCCTCCTTGAGGGCCACCAGCCAGGGCGCCTGCCGCCCCATGTTGAAGAAATTGAGCTTGGCCACCCGCGAGACCCGCCCCTGGGCGTCGGTTTGCTCCTGCACCAGGGCCGCCACCGCCTTGTGGCAGGCCTTGTTGATGCGATCCAGCAGCTCTGTATCCGCCAGGTGCCCCCGATCCCGGTTGCGGTAGATTTCGTCGATATCCCGCCCCAGGCTCTGGGCAATGATGCGGGGTAGGCCGAGGATCCCTTCTTCTGGCCGGTCAATGCTGGCAATGCTTACTAAGGTGGCAATCGCCTCTTCCGCCGTGGGGGGCGCCCCAATCACATGCAGCCCACAGGGCAACAGCCGCGACTCAATCTCCATCAGCTTGGCGTAGAGCTTGCCCACCACCGTGTCCCGTTCCTCTAGGGTGAGCTGGGCGGCGTCCACCGTCGGCAGCTCCACGTCTTTGTCTAGGTTGACTAGCCGCGCCTTGTCCCAGATGGCATTGACAATGGCAATGCCCCGCGCCCCCTCCCGCAGGGTTTGGTAAGAGCCAATCAGCTCCCGCAGCTCCTGCAGCCCCTTGTAGAGGCCAGCGTTTTCTGCCGGCGGTGTCAGGTAGCTGATGGTGCAGGCATAGCCGCGCCGCTTGGCGATGGTGGCCTCGCTGGGGTTGTTGGCAGCGTAGTAGTAAAGGTTGGGCAGGGATCCAATTAGGTTATCCGGGTAGCACTCGCTGGACATGCCAATCTGCTTGCCCGGCATGAACTCGAGAGACCCGTGGGTGCCAAAGTGGATGACCACGTCGGCTTTCCAAACTTTTTCCAGGTAGGTGTAGTAGGCGGCAAAGCCATGGTGGGGACTGGCCGACCTGGAAAAAAGTAGCCGCATGGGATCCCCTTCGTAGCCAAAGGTGGGCTGCACCCCGATGAACACGTTGCCAAAGTGCTTGCCGTAAATCAGTAGATTTTGCCCATCGGTGTTCAGGTGCCCTGGAGCTGGCCCCCAGTATTTCTCAATGGCTTTGACGTAGGGGGTCAGGGCCTCGTACTCCCGCACCGACAGCTTGGCCGCTACATTCAGCTCCGGGCTAGCGTACTGAGCTTGGGGATCGTGGAGGATGGACTCCATCAGCTCCTGGGGGGTTTTGGGCAGCTCTGGCCCCAGGTCATAGCCGTTGTGGGCCAGCGCCTGCATCACCCGGTGGATGGAGGCAAACACATCCAGGTAGGCCGCTGTCCCCACATTGCCCTTGTCCGGCGGAAAGCTGAAAACGGTGATGGCGATCTTCTTCTCCAGCTTGGGCTTGCGCCGCAGATTGGCCCACTTGATGGCCCGCGCCGCAATCAACTCAATCCGATCCTGCAGGGCATGGGCCTTGCCGGTGACGGCGTCCCGCCCTGAGAGGATGATGGGATCGATGGCCCCATCCAGTTCGGGAATGGCAATTTGCAGCGCCACCTGCACCGGGTGCAGCCCCAGGTCGCTATTGGCCCATTCCTCTGTCGATTGAAACACCAAGGGCAGTGCCACCATGTAGGGACGATTGAGCCGTTGCAGCGCCTCCACGGCTTTGGGGTGATCCTGCCGCGCCGGCCCGCCCACCAGGGCAAACCCGGTTAGCGACACCACCACATCCACAATTGGCGCCGTCTTCTGCTCGTTCCAGAAAAACTCGTTCACCGGCTTGGAAAAGTCCAAGCCGCCGGCAAACACCGGCACCACCCGCGCCCCGCGCGACTCCAGCTCCTGCACCATGGCCACGTAGTGGGCATCGTCCCTCGTCACCAGGTGGGTGCGCTGCAACACCAACCCCACGCAGGGAGCCAAGGGATCCTTCACGTCCTGCGGCAGATCCTCGCGGGCGTTGTACCAATCCAAATACTCCGCCAGACTGGCAAACATCTGCGGCGCCAAGGGGTGCCAGATGCCCATCTCCAAGTAGGTGACCGGCTCGGCAAAGGAGAGCTGCCCCCGCATCCCCGGCAGGTAGCGATCCGCCAACATCAGCAAAAAGTTCTCCAGGTTCTCGCGGGATCCGCCCAGCCAGTACTGGAAGCTAAGCATGAAGTTGCGGGCATCCTGGGCCTTGTCAAAGGGCAGGTACTTCAGCACCTTGGGCAGCGTCTGCAACAGCTTCAGCATCCCCTCCTGGAAGTTGGATCCCTGCTGGCGCTTGCGCATGAACTGGGCAATGGCGCTCTTGGACTGGCCCAGTTGCGCCATAGAAAAGGATCCCAGCTTATTCAGGCGCATCACCTCCGGCATGGAGGGGAACACCACCACCGCATCCAACCGCTCCCGCAGGGGTTCTACCGCCTGCACCACCTTCTGGGCGATGTCCTCAATAAAGATCAGGGAGCCAATAAAAACATTGGCCGTCTCCAGATCCCGCCGGAAAGCCTCATACCCCGAGGGATCCCGCAGCTCCTCCACCAAGTAGCCAGACAGCTCCACCGCCAGCTTGGGGTTGCGGGCGTTGATGCGCTGCACCGCTGCTGTCAGAGCACTCTGATACTGCGGCTCCAACACCACGTACACCACCTTCATCAGTCGGCGCCCCCCTAGCTCGTCAGGGGCCACGTGGCGGGTGATGGGCTTAACCAGAGTAAACATGCGGTCGCTCTCCCTTGTGCAATGCAAAAAAGCAAGTGGGCCGGGAATGGGCATTCTTCCCTAGCACCTGTTTCCCGTTCTACCAGAGAACCGGATCCCTGCCGGGGGCATGACGCCAGTCTCGTAACAATTCGCAATAATTGCAAAGGGGGCTCTTCTCTTGAGGAGATCTCAAGGATCCAGACCTGGAAGGGCCCAGAGCGGCTCTCCTACACAAAAGGATAGTTTGGTAGCCCCGCACTTGAGTGCGGGGCGGAAAAGCCCGCTAGCCACTTTAGTGGCTTACCCATGATGGGGGTCGTTGATATAGTTTCATAGCTCAAACAACCTCTTCCTGACTTCTCCTACCAAGACCTCTTTCCTTCTCTTTGGCCAAAAAATAAGATGAACAACCGCCCGCCCACAACATGACCGCGGCGATTGTACCGTTGACTTTCCTCTCGCATTATCGCTTGCCCATGTCAGACTGCGGTTGCCATGCCGCTTGCCAACAATGATGGAGTGCGGCTGTCAGCAGGTTCGAGTCAGGAACAGGGAGCTAGTCCCCCTATTAGAGTACTTATGTCAACAGTCTAATAAGGTGTACAACTGTGCTTTGTACTATGCGAGACAAGTCTATTTCAAAACGAAGCGATGGGCAAGCTATGGTGAGCTTTGCGCTGAGATGGCGAGAACCCAAAACAAGCACTTCATCGCAATGTATGTTTCCGCCGCGCAACAGACCTGTAAGTCTGTAGCTGGAGTGGGTCTATGCCAAGCCTGCCCAGCCCAAATCGCTGGATCCGAGAAAAGCTCTAGCAATTGACCACGGAGTCAACAACTGGCTTACGTGCGTTAGCAACTTAGGACATAGCTTCATCATTGATGGCCGCAAAGTCAAGTCCTTCAACCAGTGGCACAACAAGGAGCTGGCTAGGCTCAAGACTCACAAGCTGCAGGGGTTTTGGTTGCAGCAGCTTGACCGAACTACGGAAACCGGCGGATGCGGGATGCAATCCACAAAGCTGCGGGCAAGGTCATTGACTTCTGTTTGCACCACTCAATTGGGAGAATCCTCTTCGGTTGGAACAAAGAACAAAAACAAGAATGCGGTTTTAACCAAAACTTTGTTTTCATCCCAACAGGTCGGTTAAAGGAGCGTATTGCGCAATTATGTCAGCATTATGGATGGAGTTTATTGAGGTAGAGGAGGCGTACAGCTCGCAGGCAAGCTTCCTAGATGGAACCTAATTATGGTGAAAAACCCGACGGGTGGAGACCTTCTGGAAAGCGTGTCAAGCGGGGCCTGTACCAAACGGCAGAGGGGTGGTTGGTCAACGCTGATGCGAATGCTGCCGCCAACCTGTGCTTAAGAAAGTCAGCAGAACCTTGGGGCTTTGCCTTCAGGAACTGTCTAGAGGCGCTTTGACAACGCCGTTACGGGTTCTTTTGTGGACTGCGTAAGAATCCCCTGGGTGGGAGTGTCAAGACAAAAGGGATCCCTGCCAAGCCGCCTTATTCCAAGCAAGTTCTGGGCGAGATCAAGGCACCTACAAAAAAGGATGAGACCCATACCGCTACGCCATCCATCTCCAAAGCGGTTTCGAGCCCAGCCAGCTAGCTGAGCTTTTGAATGGGCGCGATGCGGGGATCCAAGATTTTCTGCTGGCCGATGGCGGGAAACCTCACCGCCAGGGTGATCCGTTCGCCGCTGCCGAACACGTGGGTAATTTGCCCCTGTCCGAATTGGGGATGTTGCAGGCGATCCCCAACGGCCCACTGGGAGGAACGGCCTTGGCGGCGAGCAGCCTTTGCTTTGGGCGTGGCCGCAGCCGTGTTGTCGGCGGAGAACGAAAGCCCCCTGCCTTTTTCCCATTGGATCAGCTCTTGGGGCAGCTCACTCAAAAATAGGGAAGGGATGGCGGGCTCGCGGTTGCCGTAGAGCCGCCGCTCGCTGGCGTGGCAGACAAACAATTGCTCGCGGGCGCGGGTGATGCCCACGTAGCAGAGGCGCCGTTCTTCTTCCAGCGCGGCAGGATCCTCCAAAGCGCGAAAATTGGGAAACAGGCCTTGTTCCAACCCCACCAAAAACACCACCGGGAACTCCAGCCCTTTGGAAGCATGCAACGTCATTAGCGAAACTTTCTCAGCTCCCTCCTGAAGGGTGTCCAAATCGGAAGCTAAAGACACATTGCTCAAGAAAGCCTCGAGGCTGGGATCCTCCTGTTCTTCTTCAAATTGGCGGGCGGCATTGTAGAGTTCCATCACGTTGGCGATCCTTTCCTCGGCCTCTTCTGTGCCCTGGGCCTTGAGATCTTCCAGATAGCCGCAATCCCGCAGCAGCCCCTCCAGAAGGGCGGCAGCCGAAACCTGGGCCATCTGTCTGTGCCAATGCTGGATAAGCTGGGCAAACTGGAGAACCGGCTTGGCCGAACGCCCCAGCAGGTTGGTAACAGAGGCCTCGTCGCTGAGGATAGTCCACAGGGGCACATTTAAGGCAGCCGCCGCTTCGCTTAGCTTGTCCAGAGTGGACTTGCCGATGCCCCGCCGCGGCACATTGATAATGCGCAACAGGCTAAAAGAATCGGCAGGGTTGAGCACAACCCGCAAATAGGCCAGCACATCCTTAATCTCTTTGCGATCGTAAAATCGCAGCCCCCCCACCACCGTGTAACGGATCCCCCACCGCAGCAAAACCTCTTCAAAAGGGCGAGATTGGGCATTGGTGCGGTAGAGAATGGCAAAATCTCCCCAGGAAGAGTTGGGATTTTGGCTGTGTAATCGCCGGATGGTATTGACCACAAACTCGGCCTCGGCCATTTCGTCCTCCGCCTGGTAGCAAACGATGGGATGGCCGGGGGGGCGAGTTGGCCGGAGAATTTTATCGATGCGCTCGGTGTTTTTCTCAATCAGGACGTTAGCCGCCTGCAAAATCGTGGCGGTGGAGCGATAGTTTTCTTCCAATTTGATCAGGGTGCGGGTATCGTCGTCCGGCAGGCCATCGCCAAAGGTCTCTTGAAACTCCAGCAAAATGGTGAAATCGGCCCCCCGAAAGCGATAGATGCTTTGATCTGCATCGCCCACCACAAAGAGGGAGCGATTGGTCCAGTCCCACTCGGAGCGGCGGGTCTCGCCGTTGGTGGCCAGGAGCCGGATCAGCTCGTACTGGGTGCGGTTGGTATCTTGGTATTCGTCCACCAAGATGTGCCGAAAGCGCTGGTGCCAGTAGGCCAAAACCTGCTCATTTTGGCGGAAAAGTTGCACCGGGATCCAAATTAAGTTGTCGAAATCGAGGGCATTATTGGCCGCCAGTTGATCTTCGTAGAGCTCGTAAACCTGAGCCAGGATGCGACCTCGGAAATTGGGCTGGTGGCGCTCCAGATCGGCAGGGGTCCAACCTTGATTTTTGGCATTGCTAATGGCATAGCGCACCGATCTTGGATCGAACTTGCGCTCATCTAAGTTGAGTTGCTTAGTTACAATCTCTTTAACCAGGGATTGGGCGTCCGATTCATCGAAAATCGAGAAGTTGCGAGTCCACTTTCGTCCCTTGGGATCCTGATATTTTTCGATCTCCAGGCGCAGGATCTGGGCAAACAAGCTGTGAAACGTGCCGATCCAAAGGGGTTTGATCCAACGGTGGTAGACCGCCGATTTCAGCCGCGTCGCCTGGGCCGGCTCCAATTGCGCCAAGGGGATCCCGAATTGCTCCTGGGCCTCTTGCTCGGCAAAGAGCTGCTCAATGCGCTCTTTCATCTCACGGGCGGCCTTGTTGGTGAAGGTCACGGCCAAAATTTCTCCTGGATCCACCCGATAGTGGCGAATCAGGTAGGCAATGCGGTGGGTGAGGGCGCGCGTCTTGCCGGAACCTGCCCCCGCCACCACCAGCAGCGGGCCACAAAAGTGTTGCACCGCTTGGCGCTGAGAAGGGTTGAGGGCATCCAGCAAAGAGGCGTGAGTCATGGCCAGCAAACCAGAAACTGCCTTCCATTATGGGCACCAACCCAATGGGGATGAGAAGCCCAGAGGGCATTTTGGAGCACCAAGGATGAAGATCGGTTAAGATTTGGCCGGCCCGCTCCAGAGCTCCCCGCCATGAACCGAGTGCTGTCCTGCTGCTGTGCCCCGGCTAACCGCTGCTGGCTTTGCGTTCAAAAGAGACTTGTGGCTTTGGGGTTTGCCACCCTTGCCCTGCTTTCTCAAGGTGCGTTCGATCCCGCCCAAGCTGGCAACTGCCCCAGCAACGGCAACCCCCAAGCCTCGCTTGACCTCAAGCTGGAAAGCGTTGCTGGGGATCAGCTCGACTTAAGTCGGTACGACGGCCTTCAAGCGCTGATCTTGACCAACAGCCAAACCCGCTCCCAATCGGAGGCCCTCTCCAAAAGTTTGGCCCTCGAGTTTGGGCAAAACCCTCGCCTGCGCCAGATCGTGCTGGTTGATGGCAGAGGGCTGCTGCTGGTGCGCAACCTGGTTTTGCAGGTTATTCGCGAGAGCGTGCCCACAGATCCGCGCTTGGTTTCTCCCTTTGTCCATGTCTCTGTCGATTTCGAGGGATCCACCATCCAGAAGCTGCAGGAGGTGGCCGCCGAAGCCTTGCCGGGGATCGATTTTCGCCGCCAGGCCGCCTTGCTGCTTTTGGACGAGCAAGGCACCCTCTTGAGCGGGTTCGCCAACCTGGACCAGTCCAACCTCAGCATTCGTCAGTGCATTCGCACCCTCATGGGATAGTCCCACTTCCCTTTCACACCGGCAACGCCTCTTTTCTGCTGCTCTGGCCCAAGCCATTAAACTGGTCATACCGGTCATGTTGAAGCTTGAAGTCAACCGGTCGAACGACGGCTCTCTGTTCGCGGGATCCCATGCGCCGCCAGCTCAAAATCTTGAACCAAATCCTCGATTACAAGCTTGCCAACTTGCGGCTGTTTGGCCGAGCCGAGCTGAAGGGGCCTGTTCTCAACGTGCTGCTGGAACGGCTGCCGGGCGATGTGGTGGATACCCTGCAGGTGATGGAGGTGGTGCGCAGTGCGGTGGAAGCCTCTCTGCTGCAAGGGTTGCGCAAGGTCAACGTTTACCTTTGGTGCCGCGGACAAACTGAAGAAGCGCCGGAGTGGAGCGAAAGCTTTGCTGTAGAGCCATTGGTCTTGGCCCACCCCAAGGAGCTCCGAAGCCTTGCTTTCAACTATCGACAAGACTATCCCGGCATGCGGGTGCTGTTTTTCTGCCTGGGCCTTTGTCTGGGCGGCTTTTACCTGTTGGGGGGCTGGGAGCAGACAGGTTGGATCGATTGGATCCCCGTAGGACTGGCCTTCGCCTTGGGGGTGATCTTCCCCTGGCTCAAACGCTCCCTCAGCCAGTTTGTACACCCTCTATTTCTCCGCCTTGGCCTGGGCTTGGGCTTGGTCTTATTGGGCCTGGCAGTGGCGCTGATCTGGCGGCAGGGCTGGAGCGTTGCCTATGGGATCCTCGGCCTCCTGGCCATCCTCCTGTTGGGTCTGGGAGCCTAGTTCTCAACCGGCAGTGGTGCCGCTGAAGACGTGTAGGGCAGGGCCGGTCATCCACACGTGCTGTGTGCTCGGATCCCAGCGAATTTCCAGATTTCCTCCCGGCAGTTCTACTGTAGCTTGCGATTCTGCGCGCTCCTCCAAAACAGCAGCCACCAAAACAGCACAGGCACCCGTCCCACAGGCCAGCGTTGCCCCTGCTCCCCGCTCCCAAACCCGTAGGCGCAGACGAGTCGGGCTGAGCACCTGGGCAAATTCGGTGTTGGTGCGCTCAGGAAAAGCCGGGTGATGCTCAAACAGGGGGCCCACCCTTTCCAAGTCCAGCTCTTCCAGGGATCCCCCTTCTTCCAAAAAGACCACACAGTGGGGGTTGCCCATGCTCACCGCCGTCACCGCCCACTCCCGCCCGCCTACCTGCAGGGGCTGCCGCACCACCTTTTCCTCTGGTTTGCCCAGCGTGGTGGGGATCTGCCCGGCCAAGAGGCGAGGGATCCCCATGTCCACTGTTACCAAGCCATCGGGCCGCACCTGCGGCACGATCCGCCCCGCCAAGGTGTGGATCTGGTAGGCGCCGTCCTGGCCAGGGATCCCCAGATCCTGCAAAAAGCGGGCCAAACAGCGGATGCCGTTGCCGCACATCTCCGCCTCCGAGCCGTCGCTGTTGAACAGGCGCATGCTGAAATCTGCCCCCTCCTGCCCCGGCAGCAGAAAGATAACCCCATCGGCCCCCACGCCAAAGCGGCGGTTGCAGAGGGCAACGGCTTCCTCAGGCGTCAGACAGGGCTGCGGCTGGTGGCGGTTGTCCACCAAGATAAAGTCGTTCCCCAGCCCCTGGTATTTGTGGAAGGAGAGACGGGAGGGCAACCGAACAGGCATGCAGCGGAACCGCACAACAACCGGCTTCAATCCTCGTGCATCTCGTAGGGATCCTGCAAGTTTTTGGAAGGGGGGCCAAAGGCGGTGTAGATGGCAAAGGCGGTGATGCAGATGGTTATTGCCGCAATGGCCACAACCAGCGAAAGGGTGGATTCCATGGTTAGCTCTTCAGTTCTGAGAGAATCTCCCTACATATTACACAAGTTTACAATTCATTGCCGGCGGCAAAGGGGAGTGACCAGATTCTGTTAGCGTGATTTTAAAAGGAGGTTGTCTGGCTGGGATCTGCCGCCGTGCTGACCTCCAAGTTGGCAAACCTGTCCTCTCTTTGACCTATCGCGAGAACCTATGGCGATTCGTACCAAACTGGGCGATCTGCTGCGTCCTCTCAACTCGGAATACGGCAAGGTGGCCCCTGGCTGGGGCACCACGCCTTTGATGGCGGTCTTTATGGTGCTGTTCGGCATCTTCTTGCTGATCATCCTGCAGATCTACAACAAGTCGCTGCTCCTGGAAGACATCAACGTCTCCTGGGAGAGCCTCAGCTTCTAGGGCTCCTGGCTGCCGCGGGCTGTCTAGGTGGTGTACTCGGCGTTGATGCGCACGTAGTTGTAGCTGAGGTCACAGCCCCAGGCAACGCCCTGGCCAGATCCCTGGTGGAGGTCTACCGTAAAGGTTACGGGATCCCCTCTCTTTAGGTACTCAGAGGCCGCCTGGCGATCAAAAGCCAGAGGCATTCCCCCCTGCAGCAGCAGAAAATCCCCCAGGCGAACCTCCAAGCGACGGCTGTCAAAGGGGATCCCAGCCCGTCCGGCGGCGGCGGCCACCCGGCCCCAGTTGGGATCGTTGCCAAAAACTGCCGCCTTCACCAGGGGAGAGCTGGCAATGACACGGGCTATCTGCCGAGCTGACCTGTCGTCGGGGGCGCCCTGCACCCGGATCTGCAACAACTTGGTGGCTCCCTCGCCGTCGCGGGCGATGGCCTTAGCCAGGTGAATGCAAACCTGGACAACCATCTCGGCGAGGGCTTGGGCAGCTCTCGTGCCAGCTTGCAGGGTGGGAATCCCACTTTGGCCGTTGGCCAGAGCCAGCACCATGTCGTTGGTGCTGGTATCCCCGTCCACGGTGATTTGGTTAAAGCTGAGGTCAACCGCCTCTTTGAGGATCTGCTGCCAGAGGGGAGGATCCACGGCTGCATCGCAGGTTAGGAAAGCTAACATCGTCGCCAAGTTGGGGTGGATCATACCGGATCCCTTGGCGATGCCTCCCAGCCTGACGGTGTAGCCGTCGATCTCGGCCTCCAGGGCTGTACTCTTGGTCACCAGGTCGGTGGTGAGGATGGCGCGGGCGGCGCTCTCTCCTCCTGTCGGCGAGAGGCTGTCGATCAGGCGGGGCAGGGCCGCCTCGATTTTGGCCATTTCCAATTGCCGCCCGATCACCCCTGTCGAGGCAGTGAGCACCTGTTGGGCCGGGATCCCCAGCCGTTCTCCTACCCAGAGGGCCAGTTGGGCGTTGTTGCGCTCCCCCTCTTCTCCTGTACAGGCGTTGGCTTGGCCGGCATTGCAGAGAATGGCCCGCACCGGCTGCCCTTGGGCGAGGATCCCTTGGTTGTAGGTAACACAGGCGGCCTTGACCTGGTTGCTGGTGAAAACGCCAGCCCCCACCGCCTCGCAGTCGGAAACAATTAGGGCGAGATCGGCAGCGCCGGAGGGCTTGAGGCCAGCAGCCACGCCAGCAGCGCGGAACCCTCGCGGGGCGGTAACGGCGCCTGCAACCCGTTTAAATTGGGATCCCATAGATTCTGGGGCCAGGGGGTGATCGGCACTATCATACCGGCTTGGCGCTCAGATCGGGGTTGAGGGCCAGGGTTGGCAACTGGCAAGTTTTGCCCGAGAAACTCTCTGGAAACCAGGTCGGGGGGTGTAGCTGTGCCTACCGCAGCAGAGGCGACAGATAGTGTTGTTTTAATGGTAATGTGCGCCCTTCTCTTTCTGGATTGGGAAGGGATCCCTTTGCCCTCTGCTCTAGGAACCGCGAGCCATGCCCGCCCCTGTCATTACCCTTAACCATGTCAGCAAGGTCTATGCCAATGGCACGGTGGCTTTGCAAGACATGAACATGGCCATCCAGGAGGGGCAGTTCGTCAGCTTGGTGGGGCCCTCTGGCTGTGGGAAAAGCACGGTGCTGCGGCTGATCGCAGGGTTAGGTGACCTAACCACCGGCTCTATCGAGTGGGGGCAAAACACCTCCCAAGGGAAGCCCAAATTGGCCTTTGTGTTTCAGGAGCCGGCCCTCATGCCCTGGGCAACGGTGATGGACAATGTGCGCCTGCCCCTGAAGTTGGCCGGTGAGCCTCGGCCAAAAGCCGATCGAGAGGTTTTGGAAGCCCTCCACCTGGTGGGCTTGCGGGGGTTTGAGCGCCATTTTCCCCGCGAGCTGTCCGGCGGTATGCGCATGCGGGCTTCCATTGCCCGCGCCTTGGTAACCAAGCCGCAGGTGTTGCTGATGGACGAGCCTTTTGGTGCTTTGGATGAGATCACCCGCAGCAAGCTGAACGGCGAACTGCTGGAGTTGTGGCAGGAGAAGCGCTGGACGGTGATTTTTGTTACCCACAACATTTACGAGGCCGTCTATCTGTCCAACCGCGTGGTGGTGATGGCAGCCCGCCCAGGGCGGGTGGTGGCGGATATCCCCATTGAGGCGCCCTACCCCCGCTCGGAAGAGTTTCGCACCTCGCCCCTTTACAACGACTATTGCCGGGAGGTCGCGACCCG
The DNA here is from genome assembly GCF_054060575.1 of Thermostichus sp. MS-CIW-15. Taxonomy (NCBI): domain Bacteria; kingdom Bacillati; phylum Cyanobacteriota; class Cyanophyceae; order Thermostichales; family Thermostichaceae; genus Thermostichus; species Thermostichus sp. MS-CIW-15. The sequence continues at coordinate 21,682 of NZ_JBSSDI010000031.1, forward strand.
TTTGCGGGAGGCCATGCACGACACGGAGCGGGATCCCTGCCTGCGCCCCCTCTCCGCCGGACGGCTGGGCTGACGGGATCCCCCTTTGGCAGCATTCCCGGTGTTAGAGCCCCTTGATTCCCCCTACCCTATGCTGAGTCCTTTCAGTTTCCTTCTCGATTGGCTGTCTCGCTGGCTGGGATCCCTGCTTGGCGCGCCAGAGCGCCCCTTTGGGCTCTGGCTGGATGGGGAGCTGCCTCGGCTGAGCAGCGCGGTGGAAGAACAACTCAGGCCCCAACCCACCGATGCGGCTAAGGTACCTGGCTCTGCGCCGCCGACCTCTGGGCAAGGGTTGGATCTGCGCAAGTGGTTCAACCTGGACGTGATTGCCCCTGGGATCGTCGGGATCCTTTTTCTGGTGGGCTGGGAAGTGGCCGTGCGGCTGACGGGGGTGCCTCCCTATCTATTGCCGGGGCCGATTTTGGTGGCGCAAACCCTGGTGCGGGAGTGGGGATCCCTTTTCCCTTCCCTTTTGATCACCCTACAAATTACGGTGGTGGCGTTCCTTCTGGCCACAGTCTCGGGGCTTTTGCTGGCGATTTTGTTTGCCCAGAGCAAATGGATTGAGCGCAGCCTCTTTCCCTATGCGGTGATTTTGCAAACAACACCCATCGTTTCCATCGCGCCGTTGATCATCATCTGGCTGCGCAACAACACCTTTGCTGCGATGGTGGTTTGCGCTTGGATTGTCGCCTTTTTCCCCATTATCTCCAACACCACCCTGGGATTAAACAGTGTCGATCACAACCTGCTCAACCTGTTTCAACTGTACAAGGCCAATCGCTGGCAAACCTTGATCTACTTGCGTCTGCCCAGTGCCCTGCCCTACTTCCTGGGAGGTCTGCGCATTAGCGGCGGCCTTTCTTTGATCGGGGCCGTGGTGGCGGAGTTTGTCGCCGGCACCGGTGGGCAACGGGCCGGGATCGCCTACCAAATCTTGATCTCCAGCTTTAATTTGCAGGTGCCTCGCATGTTTGCCGCCTTGGTGCTGGTTACCGGCCTAGGGATCCTGATCTTTGTGGCCTTGAGCGCTTTGTCGGACAAGATACTGGGCAGGTGGCACGAGAGCGCTGTGCGCCGCGAGAACTAATTTTTGCCATAGAGCCGGCAGAAGCGGTTTCGCAAAAGGCAAGAACTGGGAATTCCCGGCAACAAAAAGGCTCAGGTTGCAGCCCTGAGCCCATCTTGACCTGTTATTGGCAGATGCCAGGAACCAGACTCGAACTGGTGACACGAGGATTTTCAGTCCTCTGCTCTACCAACTGAGCTATCCCGGCTCTGGGACTATCATTTTAGAATGCCAAGAGGGCTTTTGGCAACAGGTGGCAACCCTCGCTTTAGCCAATTAGCTTTTCCAGGGCATCCATCTGGGGGATGCAGAGGATGTCCCGCTGCCGATCCCGGCGGATCAGCTCCTCCTGCTCCAGCTTAGACAAGACACGGGTAACCGTTTCCCGGGCCAGGCCACTCAAGCTGCTCAGCTCCCGGTGGGGCAAATTGGGAATTTCTACCCCCTTGCAACCGACCCGCCCGCGGGACTCCGCCAAGAAGAGCAGGATATCGGCGACGCGAGCGACGCTGCTGGCCTCCCGCAATTGCAGGCGACGGTTGATCTGCCGTAAACGTCGCGACAAGAGCTGGGCAAGGCGGATGGCAACCTGCGCATCGGCAGCCAAAAGGGCCAGAAAGTTCTGGGCCGACAGAGAGCAGACCTTGGTGGCTGTCAGGGCAATCACATCGCTGGAACGGGGCGCCTCGTCCAAGGCGGCCATTTCCCCGAAGATCTCCCCTGGGCCAAGAATGGTGAGGGTAACCTCCCGGCCCTCCAGATCGTGAGTGCGAATCTTGACCCAACCCTCCAGGATGAAATAGACGGCGTTGCCCCAGTCGTTCTGTAGCAGGATGGCCTGGTTAACAGGGTGGGAGCGCAGCAACATCTGGCGGGCCAGCGGCTCGAGCACCTCAGGGGAAAAGCCTTCAAACAGAAACATCAGGCGTAAATCTTCAGCCGTTACCTCGCTCACTGGGGTCTCCTCCTGCACCGCCTCGATTCTTGCCCAACTCTCTTCCCAGAGAAAAACTCTTCACCTGACCGCCGCCTGAGATCAGCAGGGGCTGCGGTCAGCCTCTAACCCGGAAACGGCAGCATGCGCTTTGCCGGTAACCTTGGTCAGTTGGAGTCGAGACCTAGATCTGCTGCAGTTGCGCTTGCCAATCTTGGCTGGTATCCAAAACCTGCAGCAAGCGCCGCTCCCCCTCGGAAAAATCCTGCCACTGCGCCTGCTGCTGGGCAAGGAGATCGGCGGTGGCATCGGCAATGTCGGCGAGGTTCAGCGGCTCACCCAGGCTCGAAGCAGGGAGCGTTCGCCGTTGCAGCCGCTCGCGGAGGACAGGTTCAGGGGCGTGGCAGTAGAGGATGCACAACGGGATCCGGCACCGTTGGGCTTGTTCAATTGCCATGCCCCGCAGCGCTTGCCGGTCAAACTTGGCGTCCAGAATCACGCTGTAACCTTCCCGGGCCAACTCCACTCCCAATTGCACCAGGCGGCGATAAGTCCTGTCGGTCATCTCGGGCGTATACACCTCTGGCCCCCCTCGCTGCCGCAGAGGGATCCCAGCCAAATGCTTGCGCACGGCGTCGGAGCGGATGTGGATGGCCCCTCGCTGTCGGGCCAGGTGGCGGGCCACCGTGCTTTTGCCCGCTCCCGACAGGCCGGCCATCAGAAACAACTGCCCCTGTTTGGGCAGCGTGTATTCCCAGGCCAGTCGGTAGTAGCGGGCGGCAGTGTGGAAGGCATTGGCTTTGGCAGCTTCCGAGGCGGCAGGATCGTCTAGCAAAAAAGAGGTGACCTTGGCCCGCACGTAGGCCTGGCGATTGAGGTAAATGGGCAAGATCTTGAGTCCTTCCCAATCGCCTGTCTCTTCCAGATAGCTGTTCAAATAGGCGTTGCCCAGATCGGGGCGATGGCGGGCATCCAGATCCATCACTGCATAGGATACGTCGTACATCGTATCCACAAAGCGGAAGGCCTCGTTGAACTCAATGCAATCAAACAGCAAGATCTGGCCTTCCCACCAACAGAGGTTGCCAAGATGCAGATCCCCGTGGCCTTCCCGGATGCGGTCTTGCTCAATTCTCTGGTAAAACAGCTCCTGTCGCTCCGCAAAAAAGCGATCCGTGTAGGCTTGGGTCTCCCGATATTGATCTGCCGTCTGAGGGCCGCCAATGTAGCGCTGGGTTTGGGCGTAATTCTCGTCGAAAGCCTGCCGCACCTGCTCTGGCCGGCCAAAGCTGCGGATGTAGTCGTTGGTCTCCGCCTGGGCGTGAAAGGCCGCCACCACCCGTCCTAGCTCCTCCATTAAGAGTGGCGTCAGCTCCCCCCGCTCGAGGAGGTTGCTAAAGAGTTGCTCTTGAGGAAACTGCCGCATTTTGAGGGTGTACTCCACGGGCTCGCCACTGCCGTCAAGCTGAAACCGGCCCTCGGCTTGCACAATGGGCAACACCTGTAGATAAAGCCCTGGCGCTCCGCGCTGGTTCAGGCGCAGCTCTTCTTGACAAAAGTAGCGTCGCCGCTCCAGGGTGGTGAAATTCAAAAAGCCAAAATCCAGAGGCTTCTTCACCTTATAGGCGTAGTTCCCTGTCAAGAAAATGTAGGAAATGTGGGTTTGGACGAGCTGAATCGGCTCCCGCACCGGATGGGGGTAAAACCCCGGATCCAACATCGCTTGGATTAGCGGCGGCAGGTGGGCATCGGCCATAAAGATGGAGACGGAAAAGTCAGGGATCCCCATTTTCCTCCAAATTGCCCTCAGCTTAGTCTCCCAAGGGCAGGGCGGCCGCTTGCGGTGAAAGACGGATAATGCTGATCCCCTGTTTAACCAAAGTATCTTGAGCGGCAGCAGAGAGGGCGTAGGGCCAGACCAGATACTTAGTGTTGATGTAGTCTCGCCCCCGCTTGGCCAGGCTCACCTGTTCAGAGAGCATGCGCACCTCCGGCCCGCGGGTGATGATGGCCTCGGCGCGGCGGATGCGCTGCATCAGTTGGCTGAACAGCTCTTGGGGCTGCTGCACGAAGACCACAATGGCCAAGTCACAGGGGTTGTAGTAGTTGCCACTGCCGCAGAGGAGCAGGGCCTCGCTGGCGAGAACAAGGGTCTCCTGGTCTCCCAGAGCCACCACCGGGTAGAGAAAGGTGCGCACGTCCTCCGGCTGCCAGTGATTGAAGGAGTAGCTGTCCACCTCTCCCCGCACCCAAGAGGAGATGGCCGGAAAAACCGCCTCGCTCAGCAGCCGATAGGCCGTCTGCGGTCGCCCTAGCCAGCAGAGGGCATTCTCGTAGAAGCTCTCGTTCTCCAACAGGTGAGGGGTGAGGGGAGCGGCCATAGACTCGGATCTGGGCAGGGCCTCCTCCAGCATGCCTAGTCGGAGATGGTTAAGGCAATTTTGCCCAAAACGGATCCCTGTTCCAGCAGCCGGTGAGCGGCAGCCGCTTCGGCCAGGGGAAAGGTGTGGCTGAGCCGGATGCGCAGTTGGCCCTGGTCGATGAGGCGGGCGCACTGCCGGAGGATCTCCGCCTGGTTTTGCCGAGCAACGATGAGGTTCTTCAGCATAGGGGTGAGCATCAGCTCAAAGCTCACTCGCAAGTTGCGGTCGCGGGCCACCCGCCAATCGGTCTCTGGAGCTGGCGCCAGCAGGGTCACGAGATCGCCGTACACGCGCACAGCCGGAAAGGTCTGCTCCAGTACTGGGCCGCCCAGGGTATCTAGCGCCAGATCCACTCCTTCCCCAGCCGTCCAGTTTAAGACGGCCCGCACAAAGTCAGTCTGGCGGTAGAAGATGGGCAGATTGGCTCCCAGAGAACGGACGAACTCGGCCTTTTCTGGCGTGCTCACCGTAGTGGCCACCTCGCAGGCCCGCAGGCGGGCCAGTTGGATGGCTACATGACCTACCCCTCCGGCGCCGGCGTGGATGAGCACCTTTTGGCCAGCCTGCAGCCGCCCTCGCTCGTAGAGGGCCTCCCAGGCAGTGATCAACACTAGGGGAGCCGCAGCAGCTTCGGCAAAGCTGAGGGTTCTGGGCTTGGGAGCGACGAAGCGCTCATCGACCACGATTAGCTCGGCGTAGTTCCCCGCCTCTCTGCCCAGGCCGCCGTGGCAGAAGTAAACTTCGTCCCCAACCCGAAACTGCCTGACCCCAGATCCCACGGCTTCTACAACGCCGGCGCCATCGCATCCCAAAATGGCCGGCATCTCCTCGGGGTAGAAGGTGCCTCGCCGCCGCAGCTTGGTGTCGATGGGGTTGACGCCGGCGGCCTTGAGGCGGACACGCAGCTCCCGCTCGCCGCGAATCTGCGGGTCGGGCACCTCCTGCAGTTGCAAAACCTCCGGCCCACCCGGCACGCTCATGAGGATGGCTTTCATCTTCTCAAGTGTTCAGGCTCGGTTTGCTCGACTTGCTGCCCCGCGATTGCCGCCGCGCTCCTGAGGATACACCGGCAAGGGGGTCTCTGAACAATGGTTAGTAGCATAAGCCAAGAGAACCGCTCCAGGGATCCCTTGCCCTAAACTAAGCTTCGGAGTTGTGGAGGCAAGCGGTAGCCCATGCCCGCAGGTGGTTCTGGCTCTCTCGGCGGCAAGGCACGGTCAAAAGCAACTAGAGCTGGCCTGGGATCGCGCTCCTGGCTCGGCTGGGGTAACCCAGCCTATTGGGATGCTGCTGGGCTGATGCTCCTGGGGAGCCTGCTCATCGTCTACCGCTGGCGGGGCACCCTGCTGCTGTTGATTAACCCCGCCTATGTAAACGTGGCTCTGCTGGCCGGCCTGTGCCTGCTGGGCCTGGGGATTGGCCGGTGGCGGGGGGCCAAAGTCGCGCCCTCGGAAAGCCATGTCTCCCTGTTGGGGTCGCGCCTGGGGGCGGCGCTCTTGATCCTGACGGCGCTGCTGGGGTTTTGGGTCGAGCCCCGTCCCCTCTCCAGCCAGACGGCCCTCAACCGGGGGGTATCTCCCTATTTGGGTGCCTCTCGCAGCCAGCCGCAGGCTTTTCGTCCCAAGATTGATCCACGCCAGCGCACCCTGCTGGACTGGGTGCGCACCCTGGATGTCTACCCGGATCCCTATACCTATGAAGGCCAGCCGGTGCAGGTGCAGGGGTTCGTCGTTCCTGACGAGCAACCTGACCACTTTGTCATCGCTCGCTTTTTGGTGAGTTGCTGCGCTGCCGATGCCTACCCGGTCGGCTTGCCGGTGCGCTGGCCCCGCTCGGAGGAACTGGCTCCGGACAGTTGGCTGCGTCTGGAAGGGCGGATGGCCGTGGAGCAACGGGATGGCCAGCCTCAGTTGGTGATCCTGGCCGATCAGGTGGAGCCAATACCGGTGCCGGCCAATCCCTACGCCGACGAGTAGGTTAGATGTCGGTTTCGCTGAGTTTAGCGCTCATGTAATCGAAGGGCTCGGCCACAAAGCTGTAATCCTCGTCGGAGCCGAGCAGCTCCAGGGTGCGCTGCTTCATGTTCTGGATCCCGATCACTGTCGGGGCAATCGGCACCCCCAGGGAGTTGTAGGTTTCCCGCAGACCAGCCAGGACGCGCTCGTCCAAGATGCTGGTATCAGCGGCCACCAGGGCGTAGGAAGCGTAGCGCAGGAAGTAGTCCATATCCCGCAAACAGGTGGCGTAGCGGCGGGTGGTATAGGCGTTGCCGCCCGGACGGATTAGATCCGGCACCTGGGCAAACATGGCCGCAGCAGCCGTCTTGACAATGTCCACCGAGTTGAGGTTAATCACCTGCACGGCCTGGATGCGCCGCAGACCCGAATCGTAAAAGGCCTTGAGCGCGTCCATGGCATTCCGATCCAAGTAGCGGCCGGCCAGGTCATAGGTTTTGATCAGTGTGGTTACGGCATCCCGCATATCCCCAACTCCCTTCCTGTAACTCTATGTAAAAGTAGCTTGAGATGAGAATTTTGCCGGCAACGTCCAAAGGCCAACCTTGGAAAATCGAGCCAGAGCCCAACACCGGCAGCGCTCCGAGCTCCCCGCTTGCCCCCAGAAGTTTAGCATGCGGGGGGTTCTTTCCCGCCTTCTCCTCAGCCAATGGCAGATGTTGTTACGAAAATGTAACTTTTCTGCAACGCTCTAGGGATCCGGCAGCAACACCCGCAGCGGCTTGAGCTGACCTGCTTGGCTGTGCCCCAAGCCCAAAAATTCTCCCTCTCCGCTCATGACCCGCAGGGTCTCGGCAGTGGCCTGAGCCGGATCCAGAGGAATGGCCTGACCTTGTCGCCAGCGCTGCGCCTCAGCCGGAGATAAGAATACTGAGTTCCAACTGCGAAATCCCCACTCAATCGGCAACAGGGCAGCAGCGGGATCGGCGGATCCCTGCCACTGCTCCAGGGGCAGGCTCTCTTCGCTGCGAAAAGGGCCACTTTGCAGCCGTCGCAGGCGGCTCATCAAGCCTCCGCAGCCCAATTTCTCCCCCACGTCGCGGGCGAGGGCGCGGATGTAGGTGCCGGGGCCACAGGCGATCTCCAGATCCACTTCCGGGAACTCGCCAGAGCGCCAGCCCAAGATCTGCAGGTGTCGAATCACTACTCTCCGCGGCTCCAGCCCCAGTTCTGCCGCCTCTGCCCCGGCCCGGGCCAGCTCGTAGAGCTTTTTCCCCTGCCGCTTGATGGCGCTGTAAAGAGGCGGCACCTGCCAGATCTCGCCGACAAACTCCCGCAGACATTCCTCCACCTGCTCGCGGCTCAGCTCCGGACAAGGGGATCCCACCTGGATCTGCCCCTCGGCATCGTCGGTGTCGCTGCGCTGCCCAAAGCGAAAGGTGGCCCGATAGACCTTGTCCCCCGACAAAAACGCCAAAAAGCGCGTCGCCCGCCCCACGGCAATGGGCAGAACTCCCGTTGCCGCCGGATCCAAAGTGCCGCCATGCCCCACCTGGCGGGTGCGCAAGACCCGCCGCACCACCGCCACACAGTCGTGGGAGGTGAGCCCGGCCGGCTTATCCAGGTTGAGAAAGCCCTCCAGGGATCCCATGCTGCCCATCACCCATCAGTCATTGATCAGTAATTAAGATTTGTAACCGAACTGCCGCAGCGCTTAACATAGGGTTGATTTCTGTCTGCGAGTTGGAAGCACCTATGGCGCAATCTGGCCTGTTTCCTCAGCCTATCTGGCAACGCCTGTTGATGATCGCCCCTTTTTTCCTGTGGGGCTCGGCGATGGTGGCCATGCGAGATGCCCTCTCCGAGACCACTCCTCTCTTCATGGCCATTCTGCGGCTGTTGCCAGCCGGGATCCTGGTTTTAGCCTTTCGGCTTTGGCAAGGGCGGGCCTCTGCGGCCTCTCAGCCCTGGCATCCCCAGGGGCTGCGGGGGTGGCTGTGGGTCTTGGCCTTTGCCCTGGTGGACGGCACCTGTTTTCAGGGATTTTTGGCGCAAGGGTTGAGAGAGACCGGCGCCGGGCTGGGATCCGTGCTGATCGACTCGCAGCCGCTGGCGGTGGCCCTGATGGCCACCTGGTTTTACCGGGAGCGGATGGGATCCCTGGGCTGGCTGAGTCTGGGGCTGGGCGTGGTCGGTATCAGCCTTATCGGCCTCGGCGGGGAAGGATCCCTGCAGGTGGGGGCCGGCGTGGTCTGGATGTTGCTGGCTTCCCTGTCGATGGCCATTGGCACCGTGATGATGCCGAAGGTGGCGGAGGTGGCGGATCCGGTGTTGGCGACAGGCTGGCACATGGTATTGGGCAGCCTGCCCTTGATCCTGCTCTCGGCGCTAACAGAAAGCGAGCAATGGCAGCACCTGAGCGGCGCCCACTGGCTGGGCCTGCTCTACGCTTCGGTGATGGGGAGCGCCGTGGCCTACGCCCTCTTCTTCTACTTCGCCTCTCAGGAAAATCTCACCGAATTCAGCTCCCTCACGTTTCTCACCCCCATCTTTGCCCTCCTCTTCGGCAGTACCTTCCTGGGCGAGACCCTGACGCCGGTGCAATGGGTGGGAGTGGGCATTACCCTGGTCTGCGTGTATGTCATCAACCACCGGCAGGAGTGGCAGGAGCGCCTGCGCCTGGCCTGGCCAGGGATCCTCTCGGAGCTGGGCCTGGAGTTCAGCACCGTCGAGATCCGCGATGGCCGACCCGACTAAGGGAGCCTTCTCCTAGGGGGGCAGAAACCCCATGGCATCCCGCGCTTTTTGGAGGGTTTGCTCGGCCACGGCACGGGCCTTGGCGGCATTTTCCCGCATCAGCCCGTGGAGGTAGTCGGGGTCACTCGAGAGCTCCCGGTAGCGCTTTTGAATGGGCTCCAGGGTGGCGATAATGCTGTCGGCGAGGAGGGGCTTGAACTGTCCCCATCCCATCTCGGCGCACTCAGCCGCCACCTCCTCCTTGCTTTTGCCGGAGGTGAGCATGTAGATCGTCAGCAAATTGTGGGCCTCCGGGCGTGCCGGGTCGTCGAAGGCAATGCCCCGAATCGAGTCGGTCTTGCATTTTTGGATCTTCTTGCGGATCGTGTCGGGGTCGTCTAGCAAGTGAATGCGGCTGAAATCCGAGGGATCCGACTTAGACATTTTGCGGGTGCCATCGGTCAAGCTCATGATCCGCGCCCCCTGCGGGCGAATCAGCGCCTCTGGGATCACAAACACCTCCCCAAAGCGGTCGTTAAAGCGGCGGGCAATGTCCCGACACAGCTCGATGTGCTGCCGCTGATCCTCCCCTACCGGCACATACTTGGGCTGGTAGAGGAGAATATCCGCTGCCTGCAAAATCGGGTAGCTGAACAGGCCAACACTCGTTTCCTCTCCCTGCTTCTCTTTTTTTTCCTTGTACTGGATCATGCGCTCCGCCCAGTTCATAGGGGTGATGGTGGTGAACAGCCAGGCCAGCTCCGTGTGGGCGGGCACGTGGGACTGCACAAACAGCACACAGTGCTCCAGGCTGAGGCCACAGGCCAGGTAGAGAGCAAACAAAGAACGGGTGCGCTCCCTCAGCAGCTTGGGATCCTGGGGCACAGTAATGGCATGTTGATCCACAATGCAGAAGAAGTTCTCGTAGCGCTCCTGCTCGGCCACCCAGTTTTTAATGGCCCCCAAGTAATTGCCCAGGTGCAACTCGCCGGAGGGCTGGATTCCAGAAAGCGTGCGCGGCTTGGCCATAGGAAAAGCGATCTCAAACGCCAACAAGAGGGAGGACGAGAACCAAGAAAGTCTTTGTTCAGGATATCAAGAGAGCCGCAACCCGTTGGTTTATGAGGGAAGAAAGACAGCAACCCGAAACCATGGCAGACCCGGAGCCAGAACTGCTGCGTGCTGCCAACCACTACGTGCTGCTGATCCCGGGCCTGCCAGAGCAATTTCTCACCCCCGAGGAATTGCAGGAGTTCCTTGTGCGGCTGTTGCAGGAGCACCCCCATCTGGTGGATGCAGATCTGGCCCGCTATCCCACCCCTCAAGCCCAGGCGCAACGGCTCATCGACACGGCCTGTGAGGTGGAGGTCTCCCCTGGCGAAACCGTGCAGTGGCATCCTGTACGCCTGCGCAAGCGCCCCTCAGCTTCTTCTCGCCCCGGCCAGCATCCGGCTTGAGGCCACGCACGGGATCCCATAGGCATGCTACAACCCAAAGAAGAGATACCCTGTCCTGCGCTCTAAGGGGGTCAATCATGCCGCGCAGCATGAAGAACGACAACTTCATCGACAAAACCTTCACCGTCATGGCTGACCTGATCCTGAAGCTGATGCCGGGGGTGAGTCCTGAGCAGAAGAAGGCCTTTGCCTACTACCGGGACGGCATGGCGGCCCAGAGCGAGGGAGAATATGCCGAGGCTCTAGAAAACTACCGAGAAGCCCTGGCCCTGGAGCAAGACGACGAAGACCGCAGCTACATCCTCTACAACATGGGCCTGATCTACCAGAGCAATGGCGAACTGGACAAAGCCCTGGAGTACTACCACCAGGCCCTGGAGCTGAACCCCCGCCTCTGTTCTGCCCTAAACAACATTGCCGTCTTGCTGCACCACAAGGGCGAGCAGAGCCTGCAGGCCGGGGATGAGGAGACGGCAGAGGCCCTGTTCGATGAGGCGGCTCAATACTGGATCCGCGCCATTCGCATTGCCCCCAACAACTACATCGAGGCGCAAAACTGGCTCAAGACCACGGGACGCGCCAACCTGGAGCTGTATTGAGTCTTCCCCCAAGTACCCCAGTTCAGCTAGATTGACCAGAAGTCAAACCTGCTGGCGGAAAGGAAGGATGCTGACACGAGAAGAGGTGCAACATGTTGCCCACCTGGCGCGGCTGGAGCTTACGGAAGAAGAGGAAATCCAGTTTACCGAGCAACTGGCCGATATCTTGGCCTACGTGGAGCAACTGAAAGAACTGGATACGGAAGGGGTAGAGCCCACCTTTCATGTGCTGGATGCGGAGCTGCCCACTCGCCCCGACCAAGTGGAGCCCTACCCCAATATCGAAGGGATCCTGGCCAACGCTCCCGACCGCGCTGACATGTTCTTCAAGGTGCCCCGCATCCTAGAAGGGGAAGATTAGCCCAACTGGCAAGCCCTGCAGCTATGAGCTACAGCAGCTTTTGCTCTTTGGGGGGGGAGGAGGCACATCCAGGGCCGGGTTGCACTCGAAGAAGCCCAACGGCTTGAGCAGAAAGCCGATGTAGCTAACCGGCATCACCGGCCAGTCTTCGGTGCGGGGGAAATGGTTGCAGCCAAAGCTGTACCAGAGCACCAGGCGGGTATTCTCAAGCGAGCGGTTGGCTTGCGTCCATCAGAACCTCTGGGGTACTCCTGCCACAGCGCAGCTTGGCGGGCTGGAGGATAGGCGGTGAGACGAAGGGGTTCAATGCCCCTGAGTCTCACAATCTGGGCGTTGCCTGCTGCTCGA
>NZ_JBSSDI010000032.1:0-33285 GCF_054060575.1 Thermostichus sp. MS-CIW-15
GTGAGACTCAGGGGCATTGAACCCCTTCGTCTCACCGCCTATCCCCCATCCCGCCAAGCTGCGCTGTGGCGGGAGTACCCCAGAGGTTCTGATGGCAGCTTTTTCCGACCAGCTCGGAGAGAGCGGAGGGGATCCCTTAGAAGTGGAAAAAGCTGTATTCGTCGACTAGGGAGCTGATGAGGGAGCAAGAGCTACTGGAACGACTGCCCTTGGCGCAGCGTCTGGCGGAGTTGAGGGCCCGCATTCAAGAGATCCCGCTGCACAGGGTGCAGTTGGAGGGATTAAATCTGGCGGGAGCAGAGTCCTGCTGGGCCGCCTATCGGGAGCTGGGGCAAGGCGAGATGCCGCTGCTGTTTTTGCACGGCTTCATGGCCACTCACGCCAATTGGTGGCCGCTGATGCAAGGGTTGGGCGACCGATACCGCTGCATCGCCCTGGATTTGCTGGGGTTTGGTCAGTCCAGCCAACCGGCTCTGCGCTACGACATCGCCGTGGAGGTAGAGTTTGTGCGCGGGTTTGTCGAGGCGCTGCGCCTGCCTGAGCCGGTGTTGGTGGGCCACTCTTTTGGCGGCTGGGTGGCGGCGGCCTACGCCATTCGTTACCCCCTGCGGGGGTTGGTCTTACTGGCGCCTGCCGGGATCCGCGACGACAGCTTTGTCAAACGCTACCGGCACATGCGGCTTTTGCTCCGGGAAGGCGCGTGGGTTGATAGGCTGCTGCGAGCCGCCATCCCCCTGGCCCGTTGGGGACGTTGGGAGGAGCGACTGGCTTGGCTGCTGTGGCTGCGGGGATCCCTGCGCCAACAGCCGGTGGCCCGCCAATTTCTCCGCCAGCGCCTGCGCCCCCAAGCTGCCGTCGATACGGTCGAACGTCAGCTTCATGCCATTCAGGTTCCCACCCTAGTAGTTGCCGCTGAGCGGGACGACACCATTCCCCTCTGGCATTGCCAAGCCTATGCGGAGGGGATCCCTGGAGCCCAGCTCAAGATCCTGCCCGGTGCTGGACACGCCATCCCCGCCCTGCATGCGGAGCAGGTGCTGCCCTTGATTCGAGAGTTTCTGGAGAGCTTGAGCCCAAAGCTGGACTAAGGGACGCCGACTCCTCCCTTTAGGCAAGGTGGCTTTCCCGGATTTAGACTAAGAAACCGCCCTCATGCCGAGCTTCTTAGGCCGGCAGACAGAGAACCCCCTCGGCATTTCGGCTGCCTCGGCCCCCCCGCCAAAGGGAGAGGGGAGCGGCAGGCAGCATACAGTTTTGCTACATCTTGCCATAGGCAGCGAGCTATAGACTTGGAGGGAGGTAGGCTGGCAGCGCGGCCGCTTTTTCCGGCAGATCCCTGGGAGGGCAGGAAGGGGAGTGGCGAAGATACCCATCTGGCTGCGGGGAGTGAGCTATGCCATCTATGGCTTTCTCTACCTGCCGATTTTGCTCATTGCTGTCTATTCCTTTAACCGCGCCCGCTTCGGGTTGGTGTGGACAGGCTTTACCTTCGATTGGTACTGGGCTCTCTTTCGCAATGCTGCGATCTGGCAGGCCACGCAAAATACCCTTGTCTTGGCTGGAGTCAGCACCCTGGTGAGCACGCTGCTGGGATCCCTTTTGGGCTATGGGCTGTACCGCTACCGCTTCCCCGGCCAGAAGGCTGTGCAGGGACTGCTGCTGTTGCCGGTGGTCGTCCCCGACATTGTGATGGCCATTACCCTGCTGTTGTTTTACCAGTTGGTGCGCGCCTACACCGGCTGGTTTGAGCTGGGCCTGGGGACGATGGTGATTGCCCACATCACCTTTCAGATTGCCTTTGTGGCCATCGTGGTGCGCAGCCGCCTGCAGCTTTTGGATCCGGCTTTGGAGGAAGCCGCCTACGACCTCTACGCCAACACCTGGCAGAAGCTGCGCTACGTCACACTGCCGCTGGCCATGCCAGGGATCCTGGCCGCGGCGCTGCTGGCCTTTACCCTCTCCATCGACGATTTTGTGATCTCCTTTTTCACCAGCGGGCCCGAAAGCCAGACCCTGCCCATTTTGATCTACAGCACGGCGCGGCGAGGGGTGACGCCGGAGATCAACGCCCTCTCCACCGTGATCGTCGCGATAACCTTGGTTGCCGTGATGGGCTTTCCCCTGCTCAGCCGCTCCTCTAGGGAGAGGGGCCGGGGGTGAGGGATCAAGTATTGAAATAGCGGGCCGCCGGGTGGTAGGCGACGATGGCGGTGGTGGACTGCTCAGGATCCAACTGGTCGCTTTCGTCCATCCTCAGGCCGATGCGCTCCGTCTGGAGCAGCTCCAACAAAACTCGCTGATCGGCGATGTTGGGGCAGGCGGGATAGCCGAAGCTGTAGCGGGAGCCGCGGTAGCCCTGGTGCAGGATCTGGCGGATGTCGGGGCTGTCCTCGCCGCCAAAGCCCAGCTCCCGCCGGATGCGGGCATGGCACCACTCCGCCAAGGCCTCTGCCAGGGTGACGGCCAGGCCGTGGAAATAGAGATAGTCGGTGTACTGGCCCTCGGCAAAGAGGTGCTGGGCGTAGGCCGTGGCCTCTGGCCCCACTGTAACTGCCTGCATGGGGAAGACGTCCACCAGGCCGGTGGAGCGGTCGGCGAAGAAGTCGGCAATGCAGAGGCGCTGGCCGCTCTTCTGGCGGGGGAAGGTGAAGCGGGCCAGCTCCCGCACCTGGGGAGAAAGCCGAGGGCGATCGACGGTGGGCAATTGCAAATAGGTGGTGGAGCCGGGCTCTAGAGCAAACAGCTCGGGGAAGCTGGCCGGGTCGAAGAGGATCACCGTATTCCCTTCCGCCTGCGCCGGGAAGTAGCCATAAACCACCTGCGGGCGCAGCAAGTCCTCGGTAACAATCCGCTCCTTCCAGCGCTCGATCACCGGCTCCACCTGGGTGGCGAGAAACTGGGCAAACTCCTCCGCCGACTGGTCGCGCGGCTTGCGGATCTGCCACTGGCCGGCCACCAGGGCCTGCTTGTCGATGTAGAAGAAGACCTCCGGCCAGGGGATCTGATCCGGCTCGAGAACTTGGGATCCCCAGAAGGGGGGGATGGGCCGCTCGGTATCGAGGGTAACCGCCTCGGAACGACGGGTGTCTGCCCCGCCGTCGCCAGCCGAGACAGCAGGGGCAGGAGCGGCGCCCACGGTCACCTCTGGAGCCGGCAAGGTGGGATCCCTTTCCTCCACGGCTGCCGCAGCTCTCCTCTGGCGGTTGTCAGAGCGGGATCCCAGCTCGAAGTTATCCAGAAAACCCAGCCGGTCATCCCAGCGCCCGGCCGCCTTGGCCTGCATCAGCCGATCCATAAAGTGCAGGTCGGCAAAGGCGTCGCGGCCGTAGATGACTTGGCCCTTGTAGGTCTGGCGGCAGTCTTCTTCCACAAAGCGGCGGGTGAGGGCCGCCCCTCCCAAGATCACCGGCACGGTAATGCCCCGCTCGTTAAACACCTCCAGATTCTCTTTCATAAAGGCGGTGGATTTCACCAACAGGCCGCTCATGGCAATGCAGTCGGGCTTGTACTTTTCGTAGGCCTCGATGATGTTTTCCACCGGCTGCTTGATGCCCAGGTTGATGACTTTGTAGCCGTTGTTGGTGAGGATGATGTCCACCAGGTTTTTGCCGATGTCGTGGACATCCCCCTTGACGGTGGCGATCAAGAAGGTGCCTTTGCACACTTCCCCTCCCACCTTTTCCATGAAGGGCTCCAGGTATTTCACCGCCGCCTTCATGGTTTCTGCCGACTGCAGCACAAACGGCAGTTGCATTTTGCCAGCGCCAAAAAGCTCCCCCACCTCCTTCATGCCGTCCAGCAAAAAGGTGTTGATGATCTCCAGGGGGGGGTATTTCTGCAGCGCCTCTGCCAGGGTCTCCTCCAGGCCGATGCGCTCGCCGTCGATGATGTGCCGCCGCAGCCGCTCCTCCAAGGGCAGTTTGGCCAGGGATCCGGTCGCCCGCAGCTCCTGCCCGGAAACCCCCGCAAACAGCTCCGTCAGCCGCGCCAGGGGATCGTAGGTGCAGATGCCCTCAGCGTTGAACTGGCGCCGATCCCAGATCAGATCCCGGCACACCTGCTGCTGTTCTTCCGGGATCTTGCTCAGGGGCAGGATCTTGGCGGCGCTGACGATGGCGGCATCCAGGCCGGCCTGGCGGCACTCGTGCAAAAACACCGAGTTCAAGACCACGCGGGCTGCCGGCGAGAGCCCAAAGGAGATGTTGGAGATGCCCAAGAGAATGTGGGCCTCAGGAAAAGCCTGGCGGATGCGGCGGATGGCCTCCAGGGTAGCCGCCCCGTTGGCCCGGTCTTCCTCGATGCCGGTGGAGATGGGCAAAGCCAGCGGGTCAAAGAAAATCTCGTAGGGCGGGATCCCGTACTCAACGGCCTGGCGATAGGCCCGCTCGGCAATCTGGAACTTCTTCTCGGCGGTGCGGGCCATGCCCTCCTCGTCGATGGTGCCGATGACCACCCCCGCGCCGTAGGTCTTGGCCAGCTCCAGCACCTTGAAGAAGCGCTCTTCCCCATCCTCGTAGTTGGTGGAGTTGAGCAGGCACTTGCCCCCGGCCACCTTGAGGCCGGCCTCCATCTTCTGCCAGTCGGTGGAATCCAGCATCAGGGGAATGGGTATCTGGGTCACCAGCCGCGAGACCAGCTCCCGCATATCCCGCACCCCGTCCCGGCCCACATAGTCCACGTTGACATCCAAGATGTGGGATCCCTCCCGCACCTGCTCCCGCGCCAGGGCCACCAGGCCGTCCCAATCTTCGGCATTCAGCAGCTCCCGCATCTTCTTGGAGCCGCTGGCGTTGAGCCGCTCGCCGATGATCAAAAAAGAGTTCTCCTGCAGGTAGGGCTGAGGGGCATAGATGGAAGCGGCAGCCTGGATGCGCTCGACGGAGCGGCGTTTGGGCCGCAGCCCCCGCACAGCCTCCACCAAAGCGGCGATGTGATCCGGGCGGGTGCCGCAGCAGCCCCCCACCACCGCCACCCCTAGATCCCGCACAAAGTGCTCCAGGTGGAAGCGCAACTGCTCCGGCGTGAGCTTGTAGTGGGCCTTGCCGCCGATGTTTTCCGGCAGGCCGGCGTTGGGGATGCAGGAGATGGGAAAGGGAGAATGGCGGGAGAGGTAGCGGATGTGCTCAGCCATCTTGTCCGGCCCGGTGGCGCAGTTGAGGCCCAGCACATCGATGGGGTAGGGCTCCAGGATGGCCAGCGCCGCCCCGATCTCCGTGCCCACCAGCATCGTCCCCTGCACCTCAAAGGTCAGAGACACCACCAGCGGCAGGCGGATCCCGCGCCGGGCAAACTCCTGCTGCACGGCCACCAGCGCCGCCTTGGTCTGCAGGATATCTTGACAGGTCTCGATGATGAGGAGATCCACCCCCCCGTCGATCAGGCCCCGCACCTGCTCGGCGTAGCTGGCCCGCATCTCGTCAAAACCGATGTGCCCTAGGGTGGGCAGCTTGGTGGTGGGGCCGATGGAGCCGGCCACAAAGCGAGGCTTTTCCGGCGTCGAAAACTCCGCCGCCAGCCGCTTGGCCAGGCGCGCTGCCGCCACGTTCAGCTCGTAGGCTTTTTCCGCGATCCCGTACTCGGCCAAGACGATCGAGGTGGCGCCAAAAGTATCGGTCTCGATGACATCGGCCCCCACCTCCAGAAAGCCCCGGTGTACCCGCTCCACCGCCTCCGGCTTGCTCAGCACCAGGATCTCGTTGCAGCCTTCTAGCTCCGGCCCGCCAAAATCCGCTGCCGTCAGGTTCTGGGCTTGCAGAGAGGATCCCATTGCCCCGTCGAAGACGATCACACGTTCCTGGAGATGCTGCAGGAAGGGATGGGTCATAGGCGGTGCGGCGCTGGCAGGGATCCTTTCCTTTTAAGGTAGTCTGATTTAAGGTAGCATTGAGCCACTTCCCCGGACTAGGCCAACCCAGGGATCCCCTAGACCAGGATCTCAGAGCCGGGACGGGGTGGGGTGAAGTTAAGATTTTCTTCGTCTGCCCCGTTGCTGTTTCCCCAAGGGCGGGCTAATTTAGGGAAGACATTTTGGTGTGAACGGCTACAGTTGCCTGCAGGGATCTTCCTCAAGGTCGCTTGCTGGCGGCTACAATGCGCTCTTCTCCTTATAGGTTGGGGTGATTGAGGTGCTGAATATCCTGCCCTCTCAGTAAGTGGCCTGGATTGTGCCAGGGGATAGGCAAAGCCAAAGACTTGCCTTTCGAGATCTCAGGAGGTTTTACCCATCAAAACGGGTTTTGTGCCAGTTCGGTTAAACCCTATGAGCGATATCTGCTTCGAGATTGGCCTGAGCGATCGGTTGCCTAGAAGCGGGCGAGCTTGCCCGGCGCAAGTGGGGTTTGGGTCTGCGGAACTTGACTCCCTCCATCTAGCGTCAGGGGCCGCAGCAAAGTTGGAACCTGCTTCCCTCATTTCAGGGCCTAGAACCCCTTAGTCTCCTCCAGTTGTCTGTGATTAAAGTTACGAGGAACTCAGCATGGCTCAAGCAAAGGAATTGGTGCAGTCTGGTCATACGGCTCTTCTCGAACCGGATCTGGAAAGTTCATCCTCCATCCCTCTGGATGCGGACAATGAGGTGGATCCCCTCGAGACGGAACTGGATGCCAGTGACACTGATGCTTTTGATGAGGATGATGAGGACGACGAAGAGTCCCTCGAGGAGGATGCCGATGCTGCTGCCGCCGCTGCCAAGGGCCGTTCCAAGCGCAAAGCGGCCAGCAAGAAAAAACCCTACACCGATGACTCCATCCGCGTCTATTTGCAGGAAATCGGGCGTATCCGCCTGTTGCGGGCAGATGAAGAAATTGAGCTAGCCCGCAAAATTGCCGACCTGCTGGAGCTAGAGCGGGCTCGCGAGGCCGTTTTCCAGCGTATGGGCCTCTGGTCCGACCCAGAGGAGGTACCGGAGACGCTGTGGGCAGAAGAAGTGAAGATGTCCCTGCCCGAATTCCGGCGGCGCTTGCATCGGGGGCGACGGGCCAAAGAAAAGATGGTGCAGTCCAATCTGCGGCTGGTGGTCTCCATTGCCAAGAAATACATGAACCGGGGCCTGTCGTTTCAGGATCTCATCCAAGAGGGATCCCTAGGTCTGATCCGGGCAGCGGAAAAGTTTGACCACGAGAAGGGCTACAAGTTTTCCACCTATGCCACTTGGTGGATTCGCCAGGCCATCACCCGCGCCATTGCCGACCAATCGCGCACCATTCGCCTGCCGGTTCACCTTTACGAGACCATCTCCCGCATCAAGAAGGTCACCAAGCAGCTTTCTCAGGAGCTGGGCCGCAGGCCGACCGAAGAGGAGATCGCCACCCGCATGGAGATTACCATCGAGAAGTTGCGCTTCATCGCCAAGTCGGCTCAGCTTCCCATCTCTCTGGAGACTCCCATCGGTAAAGAAGAGGATTCGCGGCTGGGCGACTTCATCGAGTCGGAAGGGGAAACCCCCGAGGAGCGGGTGGCCAAGGTTTTGCTCCGAGAGGATCTGGAAAGCGTGCTGGAAACTCTTACCCCCCGCGAGCGGGATGTGTTGAAGCTGCGCTACGGCCTAGACGATGGCCGCATGAAAACCCTGGAGGAGATCGGCCAGATCTTCAATGTGACCCGCGAGCGGATCCGGCAGATCGAGGCCAAGGCGCTGCGCAAGCTGCGCCACCCCAATCGCAACAGTGTGTTGAAAGAGTACATCCGCTAGGATCCGGTCTTAGGATGGACTCAGTTGCCGCTGCCAACCGACGTGTGGAGCCTCTTCAGCATGAACCCCAATGAGACGCCGGATCCCAACTTTCCTGAGAAGGCCGACATAGAGGCCAAGGATGTACCTCCGGCCCAGGTGGAGTACCACGTGGAGGAGTTTAAGATCAGCGGGGACGAGCTGTTGGCCAAAATTCGCGAGCTGATCGAGGAGGCCAATGTTCGCCGCATTCTGATCAAAAATGCCGAAGGGCAGACGCTGATCGAGATCCCTCTGGGCGTAGGCGTGGCGGCAGGGGTGTTGGGGGCGGCTCTGTTCCCGGTGTTGGCGGCTGTGGGAGCGATCGGGGCTTTGGTGGCCAAGCTGACCATTGTGGTGGAGCGAACCCTTCGGGATGATTCTTAGCTGATCAACGTTGTTTTGAGCGTCCTGAACAATTGCGGCGCTTCTGGGCAGCCCTGACCTTCTACACTGCCTTGCCTTTGGGGCGGGCGGGCGGGCTACAGTTTGAGGGCATTGCCGCCTGGCTGCCGGCGGTGGGCCTGCTGTTGGGCGGGATCCTCACCCTGGCGGCGCTTTTGCTGCAGATTTTCCCGCCGCCGGTGCGAGCAGCTTTGCTCGTGGCTCTGTGGGTGCTGTTAACCGGCGGGCTGCACCTGGATGGGGTGGCTGACACTGCCGATGGGTTGGCGGTCAACGTCCCCAAAAGCTTTGCCGACGCGGAACGGCCAGCCGTCAACGGGCTATCCCGCCGCCTGCAGGTGATGAGGGACAGCCACACCGGGGCCTATGGGGTGCTCGCCTTGGTGCTGGTGTTGCTGCTGAAATTTGCTGCCCTGAGCAGCCTGCAGGTCTGGCCTCTCTTGCTCTTGGTGCCGGCCTGGGGGCGCTGGGGCCAGTTGCTCGCCATTGTCCTATACCCCTATCTGCGCGACCAGGGATCCGCCCGCTTCCTCAAAGACTCCACTTCCCTGCCGGGATCCCTGTGGCCGGGCACGCTGCTGTTGCTGGCCATCAGCGGGGGGGTGGGCTGGGCCGGGCTCCTGGCTTGGCGGCCTTTGCTGCTTTGGACGCTGGGATCCGCCCTGGGAGCCCTGGCCGTGGGCTATTGGCTCTACCGCCAGTTGGGAGGGCACACAGGGGACACCTACGGAGCTACGGTGGAATGGTCGGAAGCGATAGCCTTGTTGTGGGGATCCCTGCTTGGCCCGTCCTAGCCCCCCTCTCCTTTTGGGATTGGGAGAGGGGCCGAGGGGGAGGGCCTCTAGACTAGGCCAACTTGCTCGGCCAAGCCCAATTGTTGGCGGGCCGTTTGGCAATCCTGCCGGATCTGCTGGATTAAGTCTGCCACACTGGGAAACCGCCGCTCTGGGCGGATAAAGCCTTGCAGCGCCACCTGCACCTCTTGCCCGTAGAGATCGCCTGTCCAATCCAGCAGATGCACCTCAACGGTGTGCTGCAGCCCGGCAAACGTGGGCCGATGGCCAATGTTCATCACCCCAGGCAGGGCTGCCGCCTCAGCAGGCACATTCACCCAAACGCTGTACACCCCGTCGCGGGGCAAAAACTTCTCCGGCGGCAGGCGCAGATTGGCGGTGGGAAAACCCAGCTCTCGGCCTCGCCGATCCCCTGGCACCACCTCTCCGATCAGCCGGTAGGGACGGCCCAACAGCTCCGTTGCCGCCGCCACCTCCCCCGTAGCCAGGGCAGCGCGAATGCGAGAGCTGCTCACCCGCTCCCCCTTCAGTTGCGCCTCCGGGATCACCTCCACCGGAATGCAGCGCTCGGATCCCCAAGCCTGGAGAGTTTGGGCATTGCCCGAGCGACGGTGGCCAAAGCAGAAATCCCAGCCGACGCTGAGATGGCGAACGCGCAAGCCCTGTTCCAGTACTGTTTGGATAAACTCTTGGGGCGGCTGGCGGGCAAAGGCAGGAGTGAAGGGGAGCAACACCACCTGCTCAAAACCCATCTGCGCCAGCAGAGCCAGCTTTTCGGCAGGGGGAGTGAGCAACAGTTGCCTGCGCCCCGTCAATACTTCTTGGGGGTGAGGATGAAAGGTGAGAACCGTGCGCACCCCCTGCAGGGAGTCGCGAATGGGCTGCAGCACTTTCTGATGGCCCAGGTGCAAGCCATCGAAGTTCCCGATGGCAACGGCGGTGGGTCGCAAGGTTTGAGCCAGGTCAGAAGTTACGTGCACCGCTTGGGATCCCGAACAACAGCTGATTAACCACCGCCCGACAATCTCTACCAGAGGGGCCAAAGCAAAGCCATCAGCCCGCTCAGGCCGGCCACAGCCCACAAGCTACGTCGCAGGCGCTGCAACACAGGGTCGATTTGATAGTGGACGATCAGCCGATGCTGCGCCAGCTCCTCGTCCGATTTCGCGTAGATCGCCCCATCGTACCAGCCACTTTCTTCATAGGGGATCCGCGCCTGCACCAAGCGCCGCCGCACATAGGCCCATCCCAAGTAGAGGTGGAGCAACACCAGGCTGAGCAAGGCATTGGCCCCCAGCACAGACCCAGAGACGAAGTGGCCCCAATCCCCGGCAAAGCTGCCCCAGACCAGCGGCGAAACCGCCAGCACGACCACCCCCCAAACAGCGAAGATTCGCTTGAGATAGGGGATCCACTCCAAAGCGGGCCAGGAAAAAGGAAAAGACTCCCTCAGCTCTGCATACTGCCGCAGCGGCTGTTGCTCAGCAGGAATGGGATGGGAGGGATCCACCATATGGCCTTAATGTATCTACACAAAATGATACTGGCAGGCCCAGCCCCCCGCCAAGCCCAGCCCAGCCGCAGTTCAACCGAGGAGAAGAGGAGTATCGTATTAGAGTGTGGTCGCATCTACCTCTCGTTCTACCATGAGCGTCCCAGGCGAACCTGCCGCCACCACCGCCCCCTATGTGATCCTGAGAGAGCCGGACGGCAGCCAGAGGAAGTACATTCTCGCCGGAGCGACCGCTTGGACGCTGGGCCGCGATGAAGACAACGCCATCGTCCTGACCGATCCCAGCGTTTCCCGCCAACATGCCCTGCTGCAATACCTGGACAACAACAGCATCTATCTCATCGATCTGGGCAGCCGCAACGGCTCGTTCGTCAACAATCGCCGCGTCAGCATTCCCACCCTGCTGCAAGATGGAGATCACCTCACCCTCGGACAATCCCAGCTCGAGTTCCACAGCGGATCCCTGGCCAGCCCAGAACCCAGTCCTGCGGCCAAACTGTCGGACACCCTGGTTTTGCAAACCCGCTGGCTGATCTCGGTGGCCGTGGTGGATGTGCGCGGCTACGGACAACTGACCCAGCAACTGGACGAGCGCCTCCTCTCCCAGGTGATGGGCGATTGGTTCCGGCGCGGCGGAGATATCATTCAGCAGTACGGCGGCACTGTCGATAAGTACATCGGCGACGCGATCATGGCCGTCTGGTTTCATGCGCCCCAGGCCAATGAGGATCCCTTACAAGCTGAACAAGTGGGGATCGAGCTCGACGTGAAGTCGGTTTTGCGGGCCATGGTGAAGCTGTTTCAGATGACCGAGCAACTGAACGGCGAGTTTCCGCTGCCTTCTCCCCTGCGCCTGGGGGCGGGCGTCAACACCGGCTCGGCCATTGTGCGCCAGGTGGGCAACAACACCCGCCAGGAATACACCGCCCTGGGCGATACGGTCAATTTGGCCTTTCGCATCGAGAGTGTTACCCGCACCCTCAACGCCGACTTGGCCATCAGCCACGACACCTATACCTGCTTGGCGCAACAACTGGGACAGGCAGCTACCTGCTTTGCGCAGCAGGCGGTTCAGCTCAAGGGATATACCCACCCGCACCAGGTGTACTACTGCGATGTGGGGGCTCTGCAGGCCGTTCTCGGCACCTAGACCCCGCATCCCGATAGCTGGGGACGGCTCGCCGGGCCATGGGATCCCGCTGTTCTTCCAGAACCTTCTGCCGCTCTGTCGGCCGATGGGAGGGCAAGGCCCTTTCGACCGCACAAGAGCCCGACTCCTGACTGGGGTGAATCGGTGGTGGCAGAGCTTGATCAGGGGGAAAACCTGCGCAAAAGCTGCGGATCCACCTCGCCCACATAGGTATTCAGCCCGATAGCCGTGGCGATCAAAGCCCCATCCACCTCCACCCGCCGGTACTGGGCGATGGCCTCTGCCAGGGGCACATCCACCACGCGCCGATTTTGCCAGGCCACCATGCGGTCGTACTTGCCCTGGGCGATCAAGTCCACAGCCGCCACCCCAAAAGCTGCCCCCAGCAGACGATCCAAAGGAGAAGGGGTGCCTCCCCGCTGCAGATGGCCCAAAACCATCACCCGCGTCTCGATGCCGGTGCGCAGCGCGATCTCGTTGCCGATGTAATAGCCAATACCGCCGTAGAGAGACTGCCCCAGGCTGTTGGTGTAGGTCACCGGCTCTCCCGACTCGGTGCGAACAGCCTCCGCCACCACCACAATGCTGAAATTGTTGCCCCGCTCTTTGCGGTCGAGGATTCTTTTGCAGACGTTTTCCAGCTTGTAGGGGATCTCCGGGATCAGGATCACATGCGCCCCCCCGGCGATGCCAGCGCTGAGGGCAATGTGACCGGCATCCCGCCCCATCACCTCCATGACCATGACGCGGCTGTGGCTGATGGCCGTGTAGGTGAGCTGATCCAGAGCCTGCACCGCCACGCTCAGAGCCGTATTGAATCCCACGGAATACTCGGTGGCGCCGACATCGTTGTCGATGGTCTTAGGGATCCCGACAAAGTTCCAATCCCCCTGCAAAGCTAGCTGCCGGAGAATGGCCAGGCTGCCATCTCCCCCCACCCCAATGAGCGCATCCAACCCCAGCCGGTGGTAACCCGTGATCACCTCTGCCGAGCGATCCACCAAGCTGCCATCGGGCATGGGATAGGCGAAGGGGTTGCCCCTGTTCACCGTACCCAGAATGGTGCCGCCATAGCGCAAAATGCCCGAAACCCGCTTCACGTCCAGCAGCTCCGCTTCCACCGGTCGCGCCATCAGACCTGCGGTCGCGTTTTTGATGCCGTAAACCTCCATGTCATAGTCGCGGGCCCGCCGCACCACCGCCCGGATGACGGCGTTGAGGCCGCCACAATCGCCACCGCTGGTGAGGATCCCAATTCGCTTCCGTTTCGGCATGGTGCTCTAGGATGAACAGTTTGAACAAAAAAATTAAGAACTTCTTCGCTCCGCAGTTTCGAGCCGACTAGACTCTACTCCTGCAAGTGGCTTACAGCGGGCCCTGGGCCCTAGCAAGCTGTAGCCATGGGGCGCTTGACCAACCGCAGAGAAGGGAAGGCGACGGCTGGATTGATTATGTCCAGCCCTTGGGACCAAGATGCCTAGCAGAGTTTGCAGTGGGCGAGCGGCTCCGCAGACAAGACCAATTGTTCAGCATCCTTCACAACAAAGAATTAAGAAATATTGCTTGGCAAAGCTAAGTTTGGAGCAGTTTCCGCTATCTCTGAGGATAGATCTTGTAGGCAAGACTTGGGGGGAACAACTTGCCAAAAAACCAAAATTATTTGTTAAGCAACTTTGATCAAAACCCATTCAGGCCAATAAGGGTAGAGATGATGGAGATATAAGGATCGGGTCTGAGTTGGGAGAAGCATTATGACTCAAACCATTGCCCAATGTGGGCTGCGGGGGGCCTCAGAGCTGCTCAGCCGTTACCGGCAAGGAGAGCGTCACTTTCCCCAATCTTGTCTGGAGTACGCCTTCTTGCGGGGGGTCGATCTGCGCCGGGCCGACCTGCGCGGGTCTGACTTGCATGGGGCCAACCTGCGCTATGCCAACCTGCGCGGCAGCAATCTGGCCAATGCCGACTTGCGCTGTGCCGATCTGCGCTATGCCGACCTGGAGGGAGCCTGTTTGGAGGGAGCCAATTTAAGCGGAGCCCAGTACAACCACAACACCTGCTTCCCCGCCGGTTTCGATCCGGTAACGGCAGGGATGCAACGGTTCGAGTTTTAGTCAAGCTTTCAATCAAGGCGGGTGCTGCCTTGCAGCCGCAGCAAGCTCTCTAAAAAAATCGGGATCCCCAGGCGGGGATCCCAGGCTGTTTATCGGGTTAGCTAGGGCTGCGTCCGGAAGCTCTTCACCTCCAAGACCGGCCCCACCTGAGCCACCGTCACCATATCTTCTTTGAGCTGTCCCTGGATGGTGACTTCCAACCCCTCTTGTAAGAGCTCTTTGGGGGCGCGGAAGAGGGCGTAGTGCTGGCCGGAAGGGAGCGTCAGCACCCACACCCCCCCTTCGATATCCAGGAACTCGATGGTACCGCTGTATTCTTGCATCACTTCCTCAGCGCTAAACCGGTGCTGCTGGGCTGGGAATCCAGGATGGCTTGCGCCCCCAAATAGGCCAGGCCCAGGCAGAGCAAACCATTGAGAAGCAAGAAGGAGCGCCCCAGCCAAGCAGAGGATCCAAGCCATAGTACCCCCTCATAGAACAGGGATCCAGCTAGAAGCAGATGGGAGGCCATGCCGATGGAGAGGCCGACAACCGCCCAACGCCAGCGCCGATGTCCCAGGAGCAGCACCATCAACAGCCCTGGGATCAACACGCTGGCAAACAAGGGGTTCAAGGCATTGGTCTGGGCTAAGGCCGTGCCCAGCTCCGGCAGGGAGCTCCCCGCCAATTGGAAGGGCCAGCGAGGGGCACCCACAATGGCCAGGCCCTGCAGCGGGAAGAGGCCGGCGCTGCCCAGCAGGATCCCTCCCAGGAGGGGCGCCGTTGCCAGCATGGGCTTGGGAGCCAGCCACCAGCGGATCAGCACCAGGATGATGTAGCCGCCCACCACCATCAGCAGCTTGGGCACCAGGGCAATCGGGCCGCCGTCAAACCAGAAGCGAGGGTTGAGGTAGCCGTTGTTGTTCAGGTATTGCAGGAAGTCCTTCAGCCACAGCAGCAGGGGGTTCTCCTCTTGCTGACCGGTGGCCCTGGCCAGCGCCTTGGCAGCATCCAGACGACCGGCGCCGTAGAAGTTCTGCTTGTCGCCGGGCACCGGGGTGGCCGACATCTTCAGCACCTCTTCCACCTTGTCCGGATCTTTGATGCCCTGAGCCTGGATCAGCGCTGCTACGCCGGCCACGTGGGGAGTGGCCATGCTGGTGCCTTGGAAGTAGGCAAAGACCGGCTCGTTGGGGTTGCGTCGGTTGATGGTCTGCTGCAGAATGCCGTGCTCAGGATGCTCGGGAGTCTTGGCCCCGCCGGGAGCGGCGATATCTACCCCAACCCCATAGTTGGAGTAGGGGGCTTTGCTGCCATCGGGCCCGGTGGCCGAGACGGCGATGACATGCGGGTAGCGGGCCGGGTAGCTCACCTGGCTTGAGTTTTCGTTGCCGGCGGCGGCGATGATCGTCACCCCTTTGCTGTGGGCATAGGCTACGGCCTCCTCCATCAGTCGGGCCGAAGCGCGGCTACCCAGGCTGAGGTTGATGATCGTGGCGCCGTGGTCGGCAGCATAGCGGATCCCTTCCACCACGTCTGACAGGGATCCAAAACCATTGGCATCCAGCACCCGCACCGGCATGATCTTGGCCTTGAAGGCAACCCCGGCCACGCCTAGGGTGTTGTTGGTGGATTGGGCGATGGTGCCGGCCACATGAGTGCCATGGCCGTTGAGGTCGGTGGGATCCTCATCGTCGTCCACGAAGTCGTAGCCCTGCACAAATTGCGTTTGGGCCAGATCCGGCACCCGCGTCACCCCGGTGTCCACCACGGCTACCGTCACCCCTTCTCCCTGGGAAATGTCCCAGGCTTCCGGCATGCGGATGGCTCGCAGGTTCCATTGCTGGGGATAGAGGGGATCGTCGGGCACAAAAGCCGCCTGAAATTGGTAATTGGGGTGGGCATACTCGACCAGGGCTTCCCGCGAGAGCCGTTTGATGAGCCGCCGTGTGGCTCCTGGATGTTCCGCATCCACATCGAACAGGTAGATAGCCTCCTGGCGGGCAAAAGCGCTGTTGCTGCTGGGTCGCAGCGGCAAATTGTAGGCTTTGGCAAGAGCAGCGATCTCAGTGGGAGTGGCCGTGTTGACAAAGTTGACCACGATGCTGTCGTAGGGGGTGGATCCCTTGCCGCAGGCCGTCAGCAGCAGTGCCATCAGGCCAGCGCAGCAGAGACCCAACCAGCGTCTGAAGTTCATCATGCACGCCCTCGGGATCCAAAATTGTTGCCACCAGTATGCCCTCTGGATGGGCAATTGACCAGAAAATCAGCACGCTGCGTCACGAGCCTGTTCCTGTTGCCAACTTTTTCGGGGGCCACTCAGAAAACCCAGAAAAAGGGATCCCTCTGGCCAAACGATTTGTCCCGATGCATGATGGATCTGTAAGAACTTGAAATACTTCTTAACACCAGTTCTCAGTATCTCGTCATCACAGCCAAGAGAGGAACCAGCATGAGCATCGGATGGCAACGGATACTGCGCGTCGGGGCAAGCTTTTGCCTGGGGCTGTGGATTTGGCTAGGTGGGGGATCCCCGCTCTGGGCCCAGCCTGCTTTGCCAGTGGTGGAGATGGAGTTGCCGCAGCCGCCGGTGCCGGTTTTGGATTTGGCGGATCAGTTGACCAGCAATCAGGAAGCACAACTGGCCGAGCATCTGAACCGGTTGGAGGAAGAAACGGGCTGGAAGCTGCGGGTGCTGACCCAGTTTGACCAAACCCCAGGCCGCCAAGTGAAAGAGTACTGGGGCCTGAACGAGCGCAGCGTTTTGATGGTGGCCGATCCCAGGGGAGGCAACTTGCTGGCCTTTAACGTGGGAGACGCGGTGCGGGAGATCCTGCCGCGTACCTTTTGGATTGAGCTGCAATCTCGCTTCGGCAACCAGTTCTACGTGCGAGAGCACGGCACTCAGCGCGCCATTTTGGAAACCGTTGACGTTTTGGATCGCTGTTTTCACCAAGGGGGCTGCCGTGTGGTGCCCGGACTGCCGCAGGAGCAGTGGATCCTGACGCTGCTCACCTCTATCTTGGGCGGGATCGTCTTCGGGTTTGCCGGCAAACCCCGCCACGCGGAGGAGCTGTTTAACTGGCGTTGGGCTTTGCTTATCTCTCCCTTGTGGTTCATTTTGTTTGGGGCCTTCGGCATCGGCCCGGTGATCACCCGCACCCAGGATTGGCTCCCGCTGGTGCGCAACATCCTGGGCTTTCTCGCAGGAGCCTTGGTGATCTACTTGGCCCCCATTGCCCAACCGGCAGCGGAGCAGCAGTAGCCGTCCTGCCAAGTTGAGGCTAAGCTCCCTTCCCCTCTCCCTCTGGGAGGGGGGTGGGCCTCTGGGTCAAGAAAGCATCCCCCGCCTCTTGCCCCCCGAAGCAAGCCAGCGGCTGGGGGACAACTTCCCAAGAGAGAATGCTAGAATCGGTAGAGCTAAATTGCTGATGTAGCTCAGTTGGTAGAGCACTCGACTTGTAATCGAGCGGTCGTCAGTTCGAGTCTGACCATCAGCTTGGCAGGCGGCTCAGTCACTCAGCTTTGACTCTGGCAGTTTGGTTAGATTGACTTCAGGGGGATCCTTCATCCTCACCCCCTCAGATCCCCGCGCAGGGTATCTGCCAATTTGTTCCTTTGTTTGCTCTAGATGTCTATGTCGGGTCTGCCAGCCGCTACAGTTCGTCGATTGCAAAAGCTGCCCCAGGTGTCCTCGGTATGGGAAGGGGATTGCCACCGCCTACCAGGTTCGCTAGCCCTGGGATCCCAGATCTCCGCCGGCTTGGCTGAGGGGGAGTGCATTTTATGGGTGGATGGCGTTCAGGGCGTGGTGCGGGCCATGGAGGTGGTGCCTGCTGGCTCCGGCTTGGAGCCGATGGTGCGAACCTTGATCATGGCTATGGAGCGGCCCAATGCTGCCTTGCCGGCTCGTCCGCAAAAGGTCGTCGTGCGGGATCGGGAGGTGCAGTTTTTCCTGCGCGGCATTTTGCACGAGCTGGACATCAAAGTGGAATGCCAGCCGGAATTGCCGCTAATCGACGAGATCCTGCAGAGCTTTGCAGAGGCCAGTGAGGGGATCCCGCCGCCGCTGCCGGAGAACTACGCGAAGCTGCTGGCCGGCAAAGCCCTCACCCTCTGGCAAGATGCCCCCTGGGACTATCTAGAGGATCACCAAATCTTGGCGATCGAGCTAAATCGCTGGGATATTGAAACCCTCTACGTCTCGGTCATGGGGCGGCTGGGGATGGAGTACGGGGTTCTTTTTTATCGCTCGCTGCACTCCCTCAAACGGTTTCGCCAGGACGCGGGCCAACCAGAGACTTCCGAGGAGATGGAGGAAGCCTTCCTCAGGCAAGATTGTCTCTATCTCACCTTTCAAGCTCGCAATCCCGAACTCAACGAGCTATCAGACCTGGACTTGGCCGATCTGGATCCCGAAGAAATTGAGCCGAACTTCGGCACCATCCACCCTCTCGAGGGCCTGCGCGTTGTTTTGCAGGAAGATGAGGCGGCGGCTGTGGCGGTGGCTTTGGAGGCCTTGCATCGTTTTTTGAAGCAGTACCGCCGCAAGCTGGAAGAGGATTTCCAACCCTGTCAGGGGCGGTATCGCATTCCCAACCCCCAGGCCCCAGGGGAAACCCTCTCGGTGCAAGTGCGCACCTTGCCCGACTTGGCTGTAGAACTTCTGGAGCTAGAAGGAGACGAAGAAGAGCACACCCAAACCCTGCTGCGAGATGATCTGGTGCCTGAGGGTGCGCAGCTTAGCCTGGGCGTG
Source organism: Thermostichus sp. MS-CIW-15 (assembly GCF_054060575.1). Taxonomy (NCBI): domain Bacteria; kingdom Bacillati; phylum Cyanobacteriota; class Cyanophyceae; order Thermostichales; family Thermostichaceae; genus Thermostichus; species Thermostichus sp. MS-CIW-15. The sequence goes on from NZ_JBSSDI010000032.1 coordinate 18,417, forward strand.
CTGCCCTGGGCCACCGTAGAGGCGCTGCGCCGCACAGGGCAATGGCATCCTCTCCCCCAGAGTAAGCTGGTGCCAAGGGGTGAAGGGCTGCCGGTGGTGATCGTGCGCACCTCCCGCCCCAAGGCCAAGCAATTGATCGAAAACCTGCGCGGCGAAGGGGGGCCCCAGGGTGTTTGTTTTAACACAGGGGTGGATCCCTTTGCCGGCAGCCGCTACGACTTGGAAATTGTCCAAACGGGCAACCGCGACCTGCACCTGTTTGCAGAGTTTCCCGAGGACGATCCCGTGCACGCCAAAGCTCGCAGGCGCTGGGAGCGGCGTTGCCGCGAGACGGGCGGCTATTGTGGCCTGGTGGTGGCGATGGGGGTAAATTCCAACCGGCCAGAGCTGCAGGTACGCCACATTCTGGCCCTGTTTGAGATGCAGGCGCTCAACCCGACCCGATTGGGCCTCGGGCCTATGGTGCGCATCAGCCGACAGTTGCACTTTCCCTAAAGGCTTCCTGGGGCAGCCCCCAGCTAAGGGATCCCAAGACCGCCCAGGCCTCGCAGACGGCGTTTCAAAGCCTGAGGCTGGAGATATCCTTTGCCAAGCCTTTCCAGAGGCACTTTTTTGCCAGGGAAAGAGGGGGTCTCCTTGCGGAGAACTATCGCCCCGAGGCCCGACGCCGTAGCCTGTGAGCTGCAAGCAAGTGCGGCAGGGGCGGCCGTCCTGGGGTTGGAGGTGAGCCTGTGGCAGGTGTTGGGAATTTGATTTCAACCCCTTTCCATGATAGGAGGCAGCGGATCCCAGGTATCTTGCCAGCGCAAAGCCGCTTGCCGTAGCTGCGCCAAGTTGGCCGATCCGGTGCAAAAAGCGGCGATCCTCAGCTCCTCGATCACGGCTCGGAAGCTGTCCACCACCGCCTGGGCCCGCCCTCGGGAGACGGCGTGGAGAGCGGGAGCGGCCATGCCGACCACATCGGCCCCTAAGCGGATGGCTTTGGCTGCATCGATGCCGGTGCGGATGCCGCCGCTGGCCACCAGGGGCAGGTTGGGCAGGAAGCGGCGGATTTCCAGCAGGGCCAAGGCGGTTGGGATCCCCCAGTCCCGGAAGCTGTGGGCAATGCGTTTCTGGAGGGGATCGGTCTGGCGATGGGCTTCCACCTCGCTCCAGCTCGTCCCCCCTGCCCCAGCCACATCTAGGGCGGCCACGCCACACTCGGCCAGCCGCCGGGCTACTTGGGCGCTGAGGCCATTGCCCACTTCCTTGACCAGCACCGGCACCGGCAACTGGTTCACCAACTGCTCGATGCGGCGATAGAGGTTGCGCCAGTCGGGATCCCCCTGGGGCTGAACCGCCTCCTGCAGCGGGTTGAGGTGCAAAATCAGCGCATCTGCCTCGATCATCTCCACTGCCCGTCGCGCCTGCTCCAGGCCATAGCCGTAGTTGAGCTGCACAGCGCCCAGGTTGGCCAAAAGCAGAATATGCGGAGCCACTGGGCGCACCTGGTAAGTCTGGGCCAGCTCCGGGTGTTCTAAAGCTGCCCACTGGGATCCCACCCCCATGGCAATGCCCAGCTCTTGAGCGGCAGCCGCCAGGTACAGGTTTAGCTCCCGGGCAGTGTCTGTCCCCCCGGTCATGCTGCTAATCAGCAGAGGGGCCTGCAGGCGTTTTCCCAGAAACTGGCAACTGAGATCGATCTCGGGCAGCAGCAGCTCCGGCAGCGCCACGTGCTCGAAGAAAAACCGCTCAAATCCGGTGCGGATCCCTCTGGCGTTTACGTCCTGCCGCAAAACAATGTCCAGGTGATCCTGCTTACGTTCGGAGATAGGGGATGGAGAATCGGCCATGGTCTGGATAGAGGGCTGTCCAACCGGTAGCGGGCGAACAACATTGTCCGAAGGTGGCCCGCTGTCTATGATGAGGGCGGGATCCAACCTAGTAGCCATGCAACCTTTGCACATCTTGCTGGCAGAAGGCAACCCTCATCTGCGCAGCTTGCTGGGTTGGCATCTGCAACAGGCACGGCACCGGGTTTGGGAAGCGGAGACCATTCGCCAAGCCAAAACCCTGCTGCAACAGCAGCCTGTCCACCTCTTAATTTTGGATGCGGAGCTGTCCAGCCGTGCCGGACTCCAACTATGCCGGTGGGCGCATCGCCATTGCGATGTGTTGATCTTGCTCCTCTCCCAACAGGGAGCGGAAGCCGACATCATCGCTTGGCTGAAGGCAGGCGCAGACGACTACCTCACCAAGCCCCTTAGTCTGCCCCTTCTGGATGCTCACATTCAGGCCCTGACCCGTCGGCTGCGGCGCAGCCTTCCCCCCACCTTCCTGCAGTATGGGGATCTGAAAATCGACCTGGTGCAGCGGCGCGTCACCCTGGCCGGCCAAGGCATCGACCTCACCCCGCAGGAGTTTAGCTTGCTGATGGTGCTGATCCAGGCCGATGGGGATCCTCTCTCGCGGCAGGAGCTGCTGGAGCGGGCTTGGCCCGATTCCACCGCCAACCCCCGCACCATCGATACCCACATCCTCTCCCTGCGCAAGAAACTGGAGCGCGATCCGCACCAACCCCGCCTCATTCACACTGTGCGCCAGGTGGGCTACAGCTTCGGCATAGAGCCGCCTCCTCCCTTGCAGCAGCCGAGTCGAGCTGCTGGCGCAACTGCCCCAGGATCTGGGCCTCAACAGCGGCGCCGTAGAGCTGCTTCAAGTGTCGGGTGAGTGTGAAGAGATGCACTTGCAGTTGCGTGGCTGCCTAGATGCAGTTTTCGGCAGGCAGGGTGACAAGGTAAGCCTTCACCCCAGGGGTAACTTTTGGGGGAGCGCCAAGTGCTTTGCCGTCCGCAAGCCCATCGCAGCAACGCTGTTGCCCTCGCTTGAGGTCGTTGAGGACAGTGGCGGGGTGGCATCCGAGAAACTGTGCAATGCAGGGTGCGCTCCGGTGTTGTGCGGAGAGTCGAATGACAAGGGCGCGTGTACTTCGGTCGCTCAGCGGCTGTCTGGCAGGGAGAGACGCTCTCAGGCTTGGGTGAATCACTGCCTCTCCAAAGCGATTGTTTGTAGGGCGCAGGCAACCAACAGTCCTATTGCCTTGGAAGACTTGCCCCCCGGCCCCCCTGCCCCCCGTATACGAGGGGATTGAGGGGGGCGGTCGGAGCCGGTTAGTTTACTGCTGATGGCAAAACCTTGATCAGCAGCAACCGAGCTCCTGGGCTAGACCCCAACCCCAGAAAGCACCACCATCACCACCACCGCCGCAAAGATGATCAAAGCGTAAAACTGCGCCTTGCCGTTCTCCAGATATTTCATCACTTCGCCGCCGACCATGGTCGCCAGGCCCGTCAAGTTGACCACCCCATCCACAATGCGGCTGTCCACCTCCAAGGCCTCCCGCGCCACAAAGCGGGTGCCCCGCACAAAGACCCGCTCGTAGAGGTCGTCAATGTACCACTTGTTGAGGGAGAAGTAGTACAGGGGTTGCAGACTTTGGGGGAAGGTGCTGGGATCAATACGTTTTTGCCAGTAGATAAGACCCGCCAGGGCAATGCCGATCAGCCCAATGCCCACCGAGCTGCCCGCCATGATCAGAAACTCTGCCCAATCGAAGTGGCCGGCCAGCACCGCTTGCCACTCGGCGGCCACCTGGGCCCAACCAGTTTCTGCTGCAGACTCACCAGGCGCATGGATGAAAGCCTCGAAGAAGTTGGCAAAGGGAGTGCCCACCAAGCCGATCAGCACGGAAGGAACGGCCAGCGCCACCAGCGGAATCGTCATCGATGCCGGAGATTCATGCGGCTCGGCAGCGTGGCCATGCCCTTCGTGTCCCTCTCCCCCAGCTTCGGGATGGCTGCTGGGCTGGGGCTTTTCGTAAATGTTCATGGCTCCGGGACCATAGGCCGCCTCTTTCCCGGCAAACGCGTAGGCAAAAGCCGGCACCGGTCGGCCTTGGCTGACGGCCACCTCCTGCCGCAGCTTCAGGTTGGTGCCGCGAAACTCCCCTTCAAAGGTGAGGAAGTAGATGCGGAACATGTAGAAGGCGGTGATCCCCGCCGTGAGGAAGCCCACCCCCCAGAGGGCCGGGTTGCGCTCAAAAACCGCGGCCAAAATCTCATCTTTAGACCAAAAGCCGGCAAAGGGCGGGATCCCACAGATGGCCAGCGTGCCGATCAAAAACGTGAAGGCCGTAACGGGCATGAACTTGCGCAGCCCTCCCATCAGGCGCATGTCCTGGGCCAAGACCGGGTCGTGGCCCACCACCGCCTCCATGCCATGAATTACAGAGCCAGAGCCCAAGAAGAGCAGCGCCTTGAAGTAGGCGTGGGTCATCAGGTGGAACAAGCTTGCCCCATAGGCACCGGATCCCATGGCCATGACCATGTAGCCCAGCTGGGAAATGGTGGAGTAGGCCAGGCCCTTTTTGATGTCGTTTTGGGTGATGGCAATGCTGGCCCCCAAAAAGGCCGTGCCCGCCCCTGTCCAGGCGATGAGGTCCATGACTGGTGGGATCCCTTCCAGCAGCGGGAACATGCGCGCCAACAGGAACACCCCGGCGGCCACCATCGTGGCTGCGTGGATGAGGGCCGAAATGGGCGTGGGGCCTTCCATGGCATCCGGCAGCCACACGTGCAGCGGGAACTGGGCCGACTTGGCCACCGGGCCCAAGAACACCAACACCGCAAACAGGGCAACCAAGCTGCTGCTCACCGCGCCGTTGGCCACCATCTGCTCCACATTGCGAGCCAGCTCCTCGAACCCAAACGTGCCGGAAATCCAGTAGAAGCCCAAAATGCCCAGCAACAGCCCAAAGTCCCCCACCCGGTTGACGACAAACGCCTTCTGGGCTGCCTCCGCCGCTGCCTGCCGCTCGTACCAAAAGCCAATCAGCAGGTAGGAGCACATCCCCACCAGCTCCCAGAAGACATAGATTTGCACCAGGTTGGGGCTGACCACCAGGCCCAGCATCGAGGAGGCAAACAGGCTCAGGTAGGCGTAGAAACGCACATAGCCAGGGTCGTGGGCCATGTAGCCGTCGGAGTAGATCTGCACCAGAAAGGCCACCGTGGTTACCACCACCAGCATCATGGCGCTCAAGTGATCCACCACAAAGCCCATGTCCAGGGAGAAGGAGCCCGCCTGAGCCCAGGTGAGGGTTTTGAGAACGGTCTCATGGCCCTGCACTTGGCCGGCCAAGAGGGCAAAGGCGTGAACCATCGCCGTTCCCGTCGCGAACACGCTCAAGAAGGCGGCCAGAGAGCGGTTGGCCCTTGTCCAGGCATTGAACAGCAAAATGCCCAAGCCGAGTAAAAAAGCCGCCACCAACGGATAAACGGGGATCAACCAGGCGTATGCGTAGATGAATTCCATAGGAACTGGTGCTGAATGCGTCCTCTTGCAGTGATGAGCCCTTCTTGCTGGCCGGTGGCAATTTGTCTGTCGGGATCAGGGGCCTAGGCCGGCAGGTGCTCTGGAGCTTTTGATATTGTAAATCTTTGCAACACGATCAGCGCCCCCCCTGCAACCACCCAGTCCATGAGAGCAAAGATTCTTCTTCCCGATCAACCGAGATCCCCGCAGGAGAATCGGGAGATATCCTGAAGACTCTCCCCCAGCTCAGATCCGCAAGGCCTACGGCCCGCTGACGGGATCGGCTGAGACTGTCGTTGCCAAGATGACAGGGATCCCTTGCAAGCGCTACAACTAAAGGCTGAAAGCTGCAGACTGTCTGGAGAAAAGCCCATGAGCCTGAACTTGGTGACCTTGGTGGGGCGAGCCGGCATGGATCCGGAGGTGCGCTACTTTGAGTCGGGCAGGGTGGTGTGTACCTTTAGCTTGGCGGTGAACCGCTTCCGCAAAGGCGAAGACAAGCCCGATTGGTTCAACCTAGAGCTGTGGGGGCGCACCGCCGAGGTGGCCGGAGAATATGTGCGCAAGGGCAGCCTCATTGGGGTAACCGGCAGCCTCAAGTTCGATCGCTGGAAAGACAAATCCACCGGTGAGGATCGCCAAAGACCCGTCATTGCCGTAGATCGCCTCGAACTCCTGGGATCCCGTCAAGACCGGGAGGCTGACCTGCCCGCCGAGGAGCCGTTTTGATTTGTTTGAGCCTGAGCTCCGGCCAGTCGGCGCTTGCACTCCTGCACCACCGCTGTCAAATCCTGGCTGCACCAGGGATAGCGCAAGGGTGGCCGCCGGATGACCCACAGCGGGATCTCCAGGGTTTTGGCCACTGCCTGCTTGACGGCCAGCCCACCCGCTTCTCCAGACTCCTTGCTGATGACTACCTGAGGATCTAGACTCTGCCAAAGCCGCAGTTCCTGCTCAAAGCTGAGGGGCAGGCGCATTCCGATCACCCGCTCGGCAGGGATCCCGGCTTGCACCGCTTGGGGAACCGACTCCGGCAGCACCCGCGCCCACAGTTGGCAGCGATCCTGCCAGGGCCCAAACAGGGGCAATGCCTTCACCCCCACCGTCAGCAGCACCCGCCGCCCCGCCAGTACGCCATCCGTGAGCACCGCCTGCCAGTCCGGCGCCACCTGTACCCAGGGATCCAACGCCACCGGGGGGCGCTCGTAGCGCAGGTAGGGGATCCCCAGTTGGGCGGTCACCTGCATGGCCAGTTGGGAGATCTCCTGGGCGAAGGGATGGGAAGCATCTACCAGCACGCGGATCCCGTGTTCCTGTAGGAATTGTGCCAAAGATGGCGGCGAAAATCGCGTCACCACCACCTGGCCGGGCAGATCCCGATACAGCCTTCTTCCGCCCTCGGTGGTGACGGTGGCTATCCAAGGGATCCCCTCATGGCTGAGGACGTGGGCCAAGCTGCGGCTTTCGCTGGTGCCACCGATGAGGGCCACTTCAAGTGATGTACGAACCGAGCCCATGCTGTGTTGCCAAAGTTTGCTACCAGTGGATACGATCGAGGTCTGAAGGCTGGAGGCGAGTGCTCATGATCGAGATGCATGTGGCTGGGATCGCGGTCGACGCTGTCAACCAGGCTCCCATTGTCATCTTGCGCGATACCCATGAGCGGCGTGCCCTACCCATCTGGGTAGGAAGAGCGGAGGCCAACGCCATTCTGCAGGCGCTGGACGACCAAAAGCCCCTCCGCCCCATGACCCACGACCTTATTCTGAACTCCTGGAAAGCTTGGGGGATCAAGCTGGAGCGGGTTATCATCCACGCGCTGCTGGACAACACCTTCTATGCAGTGCTTGTTACAGTCTGCGGCGATAAAAAGCAGGAGATCGACTGCCGCCCCAGCGATGCCATTGCCCTTGCCTTGCGGGCCCATGTCCCCATCTGGACCGTAGAAGAGGTGATTGCGGAAGCTTCGATCCCGATGAACCAAGATGCCGACGAGGCAGAGCGGGAGGCCTTCCATAAGTTTGTGGAAAGCGTGACGCCCAAAGACTTTATTCGCAGCCACCTCCTCAGGGATCAGCCCACGGAATCGGATGGCTGAAGCCCTGTCTTCTCCGCTAGGACAGATGCTGAGCGGCTCCAAGAGCACCCTCAGCGCCGGCAGTTGCCTCTTTCCCTGTAGACAGTTCCCCTAGGCCCTTGAGTGCCGTTTTCAGGGGCGGCTTGCCTCCACCTCAGACTTGGCCGCAAAGGACGCCCTCGCGCCAGCCCAAGGGGAGCATTTTAATTCCTGCTTATCGGCCCTAGCCAAAACGCTGCCTGCTCGTGCGGAGGGATTTCTCTAGAAACCTTTGAGACCGAGGTTATACCGCTAACCGGGGATTGCTCTCTCTCCCTCTAGAGCTCCCAGGTGCATACGGCTCATCTTGGAACTCAGGGTGTTTTGCTTTGACACCCTGTTGCCGTCCAAGGCAGGCGGGCTTGCTTCAAAGCCACCGTCCCCCTGGCAAGAATGGCAGGGGAGTTTGCCCAGCTTGACAAAGGGAGTACCGACACCCTAGTTTCTAGCAAATTGTGCGGCTTGTGCGGCTAGGACGGCTTCATCGAGAGTGATCCTGCTCCCCTGGGGCAGTTGATTGGCTTGACTTTTCTTTATTGCGCCATTTGTCCGAGAAGTCAGCTCGTTTGCGCCTTCTACCCCTAGACCTGTGCCGCGCTTTTTAGCCAAAGCCGGGGGGTCGGAGCTGTGGGCCAAGCGGGGAGATCCTCGGTCTTGCTGGCATTTCGGCCTACAATCAAGCTAGAGCAGCCCTTTTTTAGCAAGCCATGCAGACTCTAGATCGGCCCAACGCGCCCTCTCAGCAGCCCTACCCAGAACCGGTCTACCCCCGTCGTCCTACCCGCACCGTAGCCGTAGGCAACGTGTTGATCGGCAGCCAGCACCCGGTGGTGGTGCAGTCCATGATCAACGAAGACACTCTCGACATCGATGCGGCGGTGGCGGCCATCCGTCGTCTGCACGAGGCGGGCTCGGAGATCGTGCGGGTTACCGTTCCCAGCATGGCCCATGCCAAGGCGATGGAGGCGATTCGGAGCAAGCTGATCCAAACCTACAAGCCGGTGCCGCTGGTGGCCGATGTCCACCACAACGGCATCAAGATCGCCCTGGAGGTCGCCCAATACGTGGACAAGGTGCGCATCAACCCGGGTCTGTTCGTCCTGGAAAAGCCGCAGCCCGGTCGCACCGAGTACACCCAAGCCGAACTGGAGGCCATCCGCAATAAGATCCGCGAAACCTTCACCCCCCTGGTGCAGACCCTCAAAGCTCAGAACAAAGCCCTGCGCATCGGCGTCAACCACGGATCCCTGGCCGAGCGCATGCTCTTCATGTATGGAGACACTCCAGAGGGCATGGTGGAGTCGGCCCTAGAATATGCCGAGATTTGCGCCGAGCAAGACTTCCACAACGTAGTTCTTTCCTTCAAAGCTTCCCGTCCGCAGGTGATGTTGGCGGCCTACCGGCTGGCGGCCCGCCGCTTCGATGCCTTGGGCCTGAACTACCCCTTCCACTTGGGGGTGACCGAGGCCGGCGATGGAGAATATGGCCGCATCAAATCGGCAGTGGGGATCGGGACGCTTCTGGCTGAGGGGATCGGTGACACCATTCGGGTTTCCCTAACCGAAGCCCCGGAAAAAGAGATCCCGGTGGCCTACGGCATCTTGCAGGCCCTCAACCTGCGCAAAACCATGGTGGAATATGTGGCCTGCCCCTCCTGTGGCCGCACCCTCTTCAACTTGGAGGAAGTACTGCAGAAGGTGCGGGCCGCAACCCAGCACCTGGTGGGCCTCGACATTGCCGTCATGGGCTGCATCGTCAACGGGCTGGGGGAAATGGCCGACGCCGACTACGGCTATGTGGGGAAAACCCCCGGCTACATCTCCCTCTACCGCGGAAAGGAGGAGGTGAAGAAGGTGCCCGAGTCGGAGGGCGTCCAGGCGCTGATCGAGCTCATCAAAGCCGATGGGCGGTGGGTGGATCCCCCAGAAGGAAGCCCAAGTAACTAAAACCAAAAGAGAGGGCAGCAGTCCACCAGCAGGTCTCCTTGCCTGCTAGCCTAGAAGATGCGTTGAACAGCTCCCAGTATGACCAGCACTCTCCCCACTCGCTCGTTTAACACCAGCCGCTCCAGGCAGATCTTTGCACGGGCGCAGCAGCTTATGCCGGGGGGCGTCAGCTCTCCGGTGCGTGCCTTTAAGTCGGTGGGCGGGGATCCCGTCGTCTTCGACCGCGTTGCCGGCGCCTACGCCTGGGATGTGGATGGCAACCAGTACATCGACTACATCGGCAGTTGGGGGCCGGCGATTGTCGGCCACGCCCACCCCGAGGTGATCGAGGCGTTGCGGCGGGCCCTGGAGAAAGGCACCAGCTTTGGCGCCCCTTGCGTTTTGGAAAACGAGCTGGCCGAGCGGGTGATCGAGGCGGTGCCCAGCGTGGAGATGGTGCGCTTTGTCAACTCCGGCACCGAAGCCTGCATGGCGGCGCTGCGCCTGATGCGGGCCTACACCGGGCGGGAAAAGGTGATCAAGTTCGAGGGCTGCTACCACGGCCATGCGGACATGTTTTTGGTCAAGGCCGGCTCGGGGGTAGCCACGCTGGGCCTGCCAGATTCGCCGGGGGTGCCCAAGGCTGCCACCAGTGCCACGCTGACCGCCCCCTACAACGACCTAGAGGCAGTCAAGGCTCTGTTTGAGCAGTATCCCGACTCCATTGCCGGCGTGATCCTGGAGCCGGTGGTGGGCAATGCCGGCTTCATTCCGCCGCAGCCGGGCTTTTTGGAGGGTTTGCGGGAGCTGACGCAAAAGTATGGCGCCCTGCTGGTGTTTGACGAGGTGATGACCGGCTTTCGCATCAGCTACGGCGGCGTGCAGGCCAAGTTTGGCGTCATCCCCGATTTGACCACCCTGGGCAAGGTGATCGGCGGCGGCCTGCCGGTGGGGGCCTACGGCGGTCGGCGGGAGATTATGGAGATGGTGGCGCCGGCGGGGCCCATGTACCAGGCGGGCACCCTCTCCGGCAACCCCCTGGCCATGACGGCCGGGATCCACACTCTGGACATCTTGCGCCGACCCGGTACCTATGAGTATCTGGAGCGGATTACCGAGCAGTTGGCGACGGGGCTGCTGCAGATTGCACAAGAGACCGGTCATGAGATGTGCGGGGGCTATTTGCCCGGCATGTTCGGCTTTTTCTTCACCGCCGGCCCGGTGCGCAACTACGAGGAGGCCAAGCGCTCGGATTTGCAGAAGTTTGCCCGCTTCCACCGCGGCATGCTGGAGCGGGGGGTGTATCTGGCGCCCTCGCAATTTGAGGCCGGCTTCACTTCCCTGGCCCACACCGAGGCCGATGTGGAGAGAACCCTAGAGGCAGCGCGAGAGGTGCTGCGCACGCTCTAGGGTTTTTCTCCCCTCTCCCCTTGAGAGAGGGGTTGGGGGTGAGGGAGCTCCCTTGCTGCATTGGGATCCCCGACCATGGCCGAGCACATCCACCGCAACTGGCGCATCACCACCCAAACTACCGACAAGGGGTTTATCTTTTGCTGCCAGCGGCTACGTCAGGATGGCTCAGTGGAGCCTGCTGCCAAAGCCTACGGCTACTTCCAAAATGAGGCCGAGGCGATTTTGGCGGGCATGGTCTGGATCGACCGGCAGCAACTTCCGGATCACCTGGACGGCTTGCTCTTCGACAACGAGGAGCCAGAGGGCTAGACAGAAGCTTCTTCGCGTACCAACTGTTCCCAGCCCAAGCCTTTGAGGGCGGCGTTGCGCCGCAGCGGGCGGGTGACCAACTCCAGCAGCGCCTGGGTGTTGCCGAAGCCGTGGATCGGGGCAAAGGTAAACTCCACCGACCATTTGGTGGTGATGCCGCGGGCCTCGAGGGGGTTGGCGTGGGCCATGCCCGTGATCACCAGATCCGGCTGCAGGGCTTTGATGCGCTGCAGTTGGTGGTAGTTATCCGGCTTCTCCACCAGGGTGGGCTTGGGCACCCCCATCTCCTCGCAGGTGCGCTCCAAGAGGGCCAGCTCGGCGGCTTGGTAGCGCTTGTCGAGGTAAGGGATCCCGATTTCCTGCACCGTCATGCCGCAGCGCACCAGGAAGCGGGCCAGGGAGACCTCCAGCAGGTTATCCCCCATGAAGAAGACGCTCTTGCCCCGCAGCAGGCCCAGGTACTCTTGAACTTGGGGGTGGCGCCACACTTCCGCTTCCCGCTCTGCCAGGCCTGGAGTCGGGATCCCCAGCTCGCGGGCAATGGCTTCGATCCAGGCGCGGGTGCCATCTGGCCCGATGGGAAAAGGAGCAGGGATGAGCTTGGCCTTTTTGCGGCGCACCAGCGTGGTGGCGGTGCGGCTGAGGAAAGGATTCACCCCCACCACATGGGTGCCCGGCTCGATGGCCGGCAGCTCCCCGTAGCGCTTGGCTGGCAGCCAGCCGGAGACGCGGATCCCGTATTTTTTCAGCTCCAGAGTGAGTTGGGTAACCACCGGATCCGGCACGGAGCCGAAGATGACCAGCGGCGGGTGGGGGTGGAAGCCCTCTTCCTCTTTCTTTTTGCCGGAGCGCAGCCCGTAGAAAAGGGCCTGCAGGCCGCCCCGCGTCTCCCGCTCCTCTTCCTGCACCTGCTCCGGGCAGCGCTGGGCCATGGAAGCCAACACCGTGTCTTCCCCCTGGGTAAAGGCGTAGTCGAGGCCGTTGGCCCGCGCCACCACAATCGGGATCCCGATCTCGGCCTCTAGCTTCTGTGCCAGGCCCTCCAGATCCATTTTGATGATCTCGGTGGTGCAGGTGCCGATCCAGACGATGACGCTGGGGTTGCGATCCCGCTGGATTTGCAGGCACAGCCGCTTCAGCTCCTCGTAGTCGTTGAGCTTGGCGCTGATATCTCCCTCTTCCAGCTCGGCCATGGCATAGCGCGGCTCGGCGAAGATCATCACCCCCATGGCATTTTGCAAAAAGTAGCCACAGGTTTTGGTGCCGATCACCAAAAAGAAGCTGTCTTCGATTTTGGGGTAGAGCCAGGCCACGCAACTAATCGGGCAGAAGGTGTGGTAGTTGCCGGTCTCGCATTGAAAGTGGAGGGTATTGGAAGTATCCACAGCAGCAGTCATCGTCGGCTCCTAGAAAAGGGTTTGTCAAGCTAGAGGGCGACCAACTGGGGCACGCCCACCAATTTTTCGCTCAGATCCCAGAGCAGCTTGGCCTTGGCCTCGTCCCCTGCTTCGTCCGAGACTTCTTGGTTAAAGGGCTTGGCATTCTTGCGTTGCCGGTTGCCCCAGCTCCAGTAGAACCCTGACTGGCGAAACTCGGGATCCGCCACCACCTGGGCCACCCGCTCGCCGGCCAGCTCCTGGGAGACATAGCCACCGGTGATGTTTTTTTGAAACCAGGGGAAGAGCTTTTGGAACAGGGGATAGTGATGGCGGAAGAGGCCTGTTTCCGCCACGCAGCCGGGGTAGAGGGAGAGGAAGGTGATGCCGGTGCTCTCGTGGAAGCGGCGGTGCAGCTCCCGCATGGTGAGGATGTTGCAGACTTTGCTGTCTTTGTAGGCCTTGACGGGATCGAACTTGCCGCCATCGGCCATGCTGATCGGCTCCTTGAAACCCTGGGCAAAACCCCGCAGATCCCCCAGGTGGGGTTGGGGCGGGATCTTGCCCCCCAGCTCCTTGGGGTTGTGGGTGACGGTGCCCAAGATCACCAGCCGCCGATCCGGGTAAGTGGAGCGCTTCAGATCCTCCAGCATCAAATGGCAGAGCAAGAAGTGCCCCAGGTGGTTGGTGGCCATGGTCAGCTCATAGCCCTCCGGGCTGCGCAGGGGCTGCTTGAGCAAGGGCATGTAGATGGCGGCGTTGCACACCAGGGCATCCAGAGAGCGGCCCGACTGGCGAAATTGCTCGACAAATTGCCGCACACTGGCCAGGCTGGCCAGATCGATCGGCATCAAGGTGTAGCTGCCCTGGGGGATCCCCACCTGCTGGGCCATCCGCCGGCCTTTGTCCAGATCCCGACAGGCCATCACCACGTGCCAGCCCCGCTTGGCCAAAGCCAAAGCCGCATACAGGCCGACGCCGGAAGAAGCTCCGGTAATCACCACGGTGGGTTGCGCTTGTGCTTGCATATCCAACTCCTCTGCCATGTCCTCAAGAGGGATTTCCTGCACAATCCATCTTGGAGTGGAAAGCGGGCCAGACAACGAATTGATAAGGTTTGCGACGGTTTTTCGAAACAATTGCTTCACTTTTAGACACACCGGCAAGCTGGCAGGCTTGGGATCCCTTACACCAGCGCCGGCTCCCGCACGGGGGTTTTGTAAAAGTCCGAAAGCAGGGCAAACAGCTCCCGATCCTCGGCAGGCCGGGGCACGATCCCCTCCGGGCGGGCCAGCAGCTCGTCGGCGATGTTCAGGTAGTACTGACAGACGGGCTCCAGGCTGGGATCCGTCTCTGCCATCTCGAAGAGGGTTTTGCCCTTCACCCGCGAGATGCGAATGTCCTCGACCAGTGGCAACACCTCGAGCACGGGCATGGGCACTGCCGAGACGTATTGGTCGATGAGATCCCGCTTGCTGGTGCGATTGCCGATCAACCCGGCCAGCCGCAGCTTGCGGGTTTTGGCCTTCTCCCGCACCGAGGCGGCAATGCGATTGGCGGCAAAGAGGGCGTCAAAGCCGTTGTCGGTCACGATCACGCAGTAGTCGGCGTAGTTGAGGGGGGCAGCAAAGCCGCCGCACACCACGTCCCCCAGCACGTCGAAGAGAATGACGTCGTATTCATCGAAAGCATTTAGCTCCTTCAGGAGTTTGACGGTCTCCCCCACCACATAGCCGCCACAGCCGGCCCCCGCCGGTGGACCGCCCGCCTCGACGCAATCTACGCCGCCATAGCCGCGGTAGATCACGTCCTCCGGGTAGATGTCTTCGTAGTGGTAGCCCTTGGCCTCCAGAGTGTCGATGATGGTGGGGATCAAAAAGCCGGTCAGGGTGAAGGTGCTGTCGTGCTTGGGATCACAGCCGATCTGCAGAACCTTTTTGCCCCGCTTGGCCAAAGCCACCGAGAGGTTGCAACTGGTGGTGGACTTGCCGATCCCACCCTTTCCGTAAACTGCCAACTTCACAGCACGTTCCTCCACAAGCCTGGCAAAGGCCATTATCGGCAGCCCATCCACCTCCTGAGAAGTGTTAAGAAGAGTTAAGGGAAGTCTAAAACAGGTTAAAGGAGTTTCCTAAATCGCTGGACAGACAAAATTCCGTCCAAAAGATTTTTAGAGCTAGATTTTAGCTGTTTATCAGCTTTTGTTTTTTGTTTTTGTATAAAAGTAGATCAAAAGCAAATGATGCCTCTCTCCTCGCCTCTGACGAGCGCTGACGACAAACGTCCTGATACATTTACGCTGAACACTGCTGAGCATTACTGCTCAGCGGTGAAGCGATAGCATTCTGTCCGTTTCCGTTGTCACTACGCGACGCTGA
>NZ_JBSSDI010000033.1:0-27934 GCF_054060575.1 Thermostichus sp. MS-CIW-15
GTTTACCAGTCCGTTGAAGCAGCAACTCCGGGAAGTGATTCTCGGAAGCTCCCGTCTACAGCCCGTCAGGGCTTAGCGGGAGAGGATGTCACTTTCTCAGCCTGTTTGCCCTTGAGAAAAAGAGGGGGTAGGAGGCGCTGTCGGTATGGGTTGACCTAGGATAGTGTATGATTCAAGCCTATAGCGGGTGAGAAGAGAGGGGGATCCGCATTTTGCGGCTTGATTGCCTGACTGTTCCCAGTCTGCCCTTTCTGACCACCTCAGCTCCGGGCGTATCCACAGATGAGCATGAGCGCTCCTGCTGCCCAACCCAGCCCTCCTCACTTGGTCTTGATCTTCACGGATCGGATGGGTCGGCGCGGCGTTGTCTTAGACAAGATTTACTACTCGGTGGGCCGGGCAGCCAGCAACCACATCCGCCTCTACGACTCTTGTGTTTCCCGCGAACACGCCCTGATCATCCGCATCCCGGAAGAGAACCGGGCTGGGTACGGCTATATGATCTTTGACGGCAGTTCCGCATCCCGCCGCAGCACCAATGGTTTGTTCGTCAACGGCAAGCGGGTTTTGTCTCATCGGCTACAGCTTTTGGACAAGATAGGGTTTGGGCCCA
Organism: Thermostichus sp. MS-CIW-15; assembly: GCF_054060575.1. Lineage (NCBI taxonomy): Bacteria > Bacillati > Cyanobacteriota > Cyanophyceae > Thermostichales > Thermostichaceae > Thermostichus > Thermostichus sp. MS-CIW-15. The sequence goes on from NZ_JBSSDI010000033.1 coordinate 614, forward strand.
ATGTAACCGCCATCGTGGAGAGCACCGACCGCCTCAGCCCGGAGACGCTGGCAGCCCTGTTGAGGCCGCCGGCCCTCGGCGACAATGTAACCCCAACCGGATCCCAGAGAGAAACCTTGAAAGAGACGCCCAGAGAGAACGACGACTTCACCGCCGCTTGATGGCGTGAATGGTTTTCAATCCAACCCCCTGCCGAGTTTTGGGTTCCCGTGACTCCCACTCCCCCTGCCCTGAGCGGCTACTGGCAAAATGGCTTCGACCTGGAAGCTCACTTGGGATCCTTTCTCGGCCTCAAGGCCGCCGAGCTGCGGGAGAAGCTGCGGCTTGGCCAGCAACAGTTGGCAGAGCTGGGCCGGCGCGACTTCATCTGGGATCAGGCGGAGATCTTTTACCGGGATCGGGTGGGATCCGCCTATTTGCTGGACTTGGCAGCTTGGCACCTGAGCAGCACCGACTACATCGGCGATACCCTGCGCCTGGTGGCCGACCATGCCCGTGGGCGGGTGTTGGATTTTGGCGGCGGCATCGGCACCCACGCCATTGGGGCGGCCCTCTGCCCGGCGGTGGAGCAGGTGATCTTCTGGGATATCAACCCCATCCATCGGCAGTTTGTGCAACTGCGGGCGGAAAAGCTGGGCCTAAGCGAACGCATCCACTGTCCAGACACCTTCCCGGAAGGGATCCGTTTTGACACCGTCATCTGCTTCGATGTGGTGGAACATTTGCCGGATCCGGCGGCGCAGTTGCGGCAATTTGACGACTGGCTCCAGCCGGCAGGTAAGCTCTTGATTAACTGGTATTTTTTCAAGGGGTTTAACGGCGAATTTCCCTTTCATCTCGACGATTCACAGCGGATCGAGGAGTTCTTTCAGGTGTTACAAAGCCATTTCTTAGAAGTGTTTCACCCCTATTTGATTACTGCCCGCTGCTACCGCAAGTGGAATGAACGCTGAGATGGGAGAAAACCCAAGTGCTGCGCTATTTGCAGGTGTTGTGGTTGTTTTGGAGCACTTCTGTAGCTGCAGAAATGGAGTACCGGGCCAATTTTGTCTTTGCCAGCCTCAGCAGCTTGGGCGGCCTGGGGTCAGCTTTGTTTGGGCTGTCGCTGTTCTACCAGCAGGGGCACCGCCTGGGGGGCTGGAGCTGGCCGGAGGCGCTCATCGTCTTGGGGGTGTTCACCATTTTGCAGGGGGTGTCGGCCAGCCTTTTTAACGTCAACTTAAACCGCATCGTGCAACAAGTTCAGGAAGGCACCCTGGATTTTGTGTTGCTCAAGCCCATCAGCAGTCAGTTTTGGCTGTCAACTCGGGTGTTTTCTCCCTGGGGCCTGGTGGATATTGGCTGTGGCCTGTTGTTGATTCTCTACGCCGGGATCCAGTTGCGGCTGCCGGCCTGGGCCTATGTTCTGGGTCTAGTGCCCCTTTTGCTGGGGTTGGTCATCCTCTACAGCCTCTGGTTTATGCTGGGGGCCACCAGCATCTGGTTTGTCAAGATCTACAACGTCACCGAGGTGTTGCGGGGCTTGGTGGAGGCGGGGCGATTCCCGCTGGTGGCCTATCCGGTGGCCTATCGGTTGTTTTTTACCTTCGTCGTGCCGGTGGCTTTCTTGACCACCGTGCCGGCAGAAGCCTTGCTGGGTCGGATCCAGTGGCCCTGGCTTGTGGGATCCGCCCTGCTGGCGGCGGGGCTGCTGTGGGGATCCCATTTGTTCTGGCGCTTTGCCCTGCGCTTTTACACCAGCGCCTCTAGTTAAAATCTCCGTCCAAACCTCTCCATCCTGAGCATCCAAGCAGGGAGGATGAGAGTAATTGCTACAGAAGCGCCCCACGCGCTCCCCTTTGGGAAGAACAATTGGCCTTCCCCCTCAATGAAAGGGCAAAAGCGGATTCTCGGCTGGGGGATGGGATCCCTCTAGCCTGCCTTTCTAGCGGCAAAAGAGAGTGCTGCTTGCCGTAGCAATCTGTAGCCACCTGTCTTGTGGCGCAGAGGGGTGTTTTGTTGTCAACAATCCTGACACCGACTGAGACAATTTGTCAATTTTTTAAGGAGCATTTTCCATGCGCAAGCACCTGCAGTGTGTGGCCGTATCTGTGGCAGCCGGTAGCTTAGCTCTGCTGGGCTGCAGCAACAGCAATGCTTCTCCGATGGCGATGATCCCCTCCCAAGCAGATTTGGTGGCCCTGGGCAGCGGCAACCGCCTCACCTTCATCCGCTCCACCGATGCCTCGGTACAGGGATCCCTGACGGTGACGGGGGTGAGTGGTAGTTTGATCGGTATTGATGTGCGTCCTGCCAATCGCCTGCTCTACGGCCTCACCGACGCCAACATCCTCTACACCATTAACTTGCAGACCGGCGCCGCTACGGTGGCCAGTACCCTGTCGGTTCCCTTTACGGCGGGTACGCTGTCCGGCATGGATTTCAACCCCGTTCCGGATCGGCTGCGCCTGGTGGGAGCCAACGGCCAGAACTTCCGCATCAATGTGGACACGGGCGAAGTGATCCAAGATAGACCTTTGGCCTTTGGCCCAATGGAACTGCAGGGATCCCGACCGGCTGTTACCGCCGCCGCCTACACCAACAACGTGGCCGGCACCCAATCCACACGGCTGTTGAACATCGACGGCGAGCGCAACCTGCTGCTGTTCCAGAATCCGCCCAACGAGGGGGTGCAAATGCCGATTGGCCCCCTGGGCGTGAACTTCGGCCCGGTGGGCGGGTTTGACATCCGCACGGTCGGCGGGGTGGATACCGGCTTTGCCATCGGCGGCTCCACCCTGTATCGAATTGACCTGAATACAGGTCGCGCCACCTCTGTGGGCACGCTGCCGGGTGGGCCGTTCTTTGGCTTGGCTGCCTTCTAGATCGGCCAGGTTGTTACAATTCCAGTCATTTTTCTGGCCAATTGTTGCTGTTTTGTTTCGGCCCGATTCCAGCTCGGGATTGGGCCTTCTGTACTTCTTCAAGTAGGGTTGACCTCCATCTATGCAGGCGATAGATTATGGGAGCCGCTGTCCTTTCTGGCTTGCCTTAGGCAAGGCCTGCTTCTTACTAAGTGCTTTCTCGTCGCCGTTTTGTTTTCTCCTTCCCCCCATGAAGATCGAGGATGACAAAGCCGAGGGATCTCTGCAGGAGAGAAGCGATGCAGAGGTATTTTCAGCCCTCAAGGCAGGCCAGTCGCAAGCTTTGGCTATCCTCTACGACCGCCACGCCGGTTTGGTATACGGAATCGCCTGCAAGATGCTGGGCAACTCTGCCGAGGCCGAAGATCTGACGCAGGACATTTTTTTGAGTTTGGCCCGTTCTTCCTTCGATCCCAAGCGGGGATCCCTGCGCACTTACCTGGGCATTTTGGCCCGCTCCCGCTGTTTGGATCGGCTGCGCTCTTGGCGCAATCGACAGCGATCCCTGGAACGGGGCAGAGTGGAATTACAGGGCGATGCCGCCGAGGATCCGGCCCTGGAGCAGTTGGCCGGGGCAGAGCAGGCGGTCGAGGTGCAAACGGCTTTGGCCCAGCTATCTGAACATCAACGCCAAATCCTCAAAATGGCCTATTACGAAGGCATGAGCCAAACAGAAATTGCCAAGCAATTGAATCTGCCTTTGGGAACGGTTAAAGCCAGAGCCCGCCGAGGCTTGCTGCGGCTGCGCGAGTTGCTGGGAGGCGCCCCATGAAAGCCGAGTCTGTGTCTCCCGAAGAACTGCAACTGTGGCTGGCCGGCTACGTGCTGGGGGATCTCTCCCCGGAAGAGGCCGACCGCCTGGAAGCGGTGCTCAAGCTGCGCCCGGAGCTGCAGCAGGAGCTGCAAGCCCTGCAACAGACCCTGGAAAGGGCCTACGGCGTCGAAGAGAAGCAACCTCCCCCCGCGCTGCGGGCTTCTCTGCTGCAAGCCTACACAGAGCCGGCGCCCAAACCCCTCTCCACGACAATTCAGGGATCCCCTCGCTGGCGGGGCCTGGCGGCATTGGCAGCAGGGTTAATCGTGGCTTTGGGACTGGGGAATCTCTACCTGTGGCGCAGGCTGCAACTGGCCCAGACGCAAGGGATCCCGGTCGAGGTGGTGACATATGAATTGCAACCGACGGCAGAAAACGTGACTGGCTCGGTTACGGTGGAGGTGGATCCGCAGCGCTTGCAGGGGAGGCTGGTAGCCCGCGGTTTGCCGCCGCTGCCGGAAGGCCGCGTCTATGCGCTCTGGGTGGTGCTGGAGCCGGAAGCGCCCTTCACCAAAGATAGGGCGGGGGCGATCCTCACCACAGCTTTCCGGGTGGATGCGGCGGGAAACCAAGAACAGGAGCTGCGCTTGCCACCGGTGTTCGCATCCACAGAATGGGTGCGGGCAGTGGCCATTACCGAAGAAGACGGCAGCCGGCCCCAAGAGCACCAGGGATCCCCTCTGTGGATTTCCGGCTAGCGGGAGCAGTGGCCAACCAACATAGGTTCGTCGGCGGAGGCAAGGCATGGATCTAGCCAGGATCCCTCTGCTTAAGCGACTGGCGGAGCACTCTCGCCGATGTGGATCGGCAAAACAGGGATCCCGAGCCACCCTGCCGTTGGGAAAAGTTGTGGGCGCACCGGAAGCGTAACAGCATTAAGATGATGGTCACTACCCCGGCACAGCAAAAGCCAACTTGGAGGCCACCCTATGGGCGAAGCCAAGCGCCGCAAAACCCGAAACAGACCGACTCCCGACCAAGAGCTGCTCTTTCCCCAGCTCAAAGACATTCCTCTCACCAAAGCCCAAGCCCGCACGATCTACAATTGGACAACTCGAGGCGCTTGGGCCGGCATTATTCTCCTGGCCATTGTCTGGGTGGTGGTGCGATTTGTGGGGCCTGCCCTGGGCTGGTGGCACCTGGTGGGCTAGCCGGCTGGATCCCTTGAGTCTCCTTGGAGTTTTCCTATGCGATCCTACTTGGCAGCCGCCCTGCAGATGACCAGCACCCCCGATCTGGCCGGCAACTTGCAACAGGCAGAGGAGTGGATTGACTTTGCGGCGCGCCGGGGCTGTGAGCTGGTGACCTTGCCGGAAAACTTTGCCTTCATGGGGCCGGAGGAAGAAAAAGCCCGCCTTGCGCCGGAGATTGCGCAGCGGGCCGAAGAGTTTTTGGCCAAGATGGCCCAGCGCTACCAGGTGTTTGTGCTGGGCGGGGGATACCCGGTGCCGGATGGACAGGGCAAGGTGTACAACACGGCGGCCCTCTACAGCCCCGAGGGCAAGGAGCTGGCCCGCTACCGCAAGATCCACCTCTTCGACGTCAACCTGCCCGACGGCAACACCTACCGCGAGTCGAACACGGTGGTGAGCGGCAACGAGGTGGTTGTCTGCCAGGAGGAGCGGCTAGGCACCCTTGGTTTGTCGGTCTGTTACGACGTGCGCTTTCCTGAGCTATATCGCTCCTTGGTGGATCGAGGGGCAGAAGTGTTGTTGATCCCCGCCGCCTTTACCGCCTACACGGGTCGGGATCACTGGCAGGTTTTGCTGCAGTGTCGGGCCATTGAAAACACCTGCTACGTGATCGCCCCCGCCCAGGTGGGCACCCACTACGAGCGGCGACAATGTCATGGCCACGCCATGATCGTGGATCCCTGGGGGACGATCCTGGCGGATGCCGGCGGCGAAAAACCAGGAGTGGCCATTGCCGAGATCGCCCCAGAGCGGCTACAGCTTATCCGGCGGCAGATGCCCTCGCTGCAACACCGCCGGCTGGCCTGTGCCGTTACTCCCTAGGGATCCCCTATGCCTTGGCCGCCGCTGATTCTCTACAGCAAGCCCGGATGCCACCTCTGCGAGGGCCTAGCGGAGAAATTGCGGCAGATCCCCGAAATCGGCGAGCTGGAAATCCGCGACATCACCGCCAACCCCGCCTGGTGGGAGCGCTACCACCTGGAGGTTCCCGTGCTGAAGGTGGCCGGGGATCCCGAACGGCTTTTGCCTCGCCCCTCGCCGCGGCTGACGGCGGCGCAGTTGCGCGCCTGGCTGGGACAACAGTTGGGTTGCCTATCGGGAGGCTAGCGCTTCGCTGCGGGCGGTATAGCCAGCTTGGCGCAAAGCTGCCACGGTGGCCTCGGCATCTTTAACCCAAAATTGGGATCCCAGCCTCACCCAGAGCGTGTGGGGAGGGGCGACGATGGCCGCCACAACAGGGATGCGATTTTCTTCCTTGGCTTCCGAACGTTGGCGGGCAAGCAATGTTTGCAAACGGTATCGATCCTCCAATGTCCCAGCCGAGTCCAGAGGGAGTTCCACCGCAACCCAACTCACCGATTCAATCGGCTGTAAGTCCTCGACAATCAATTGCACCTGCTCATCCCGCTGATCCACCTTGGCCCAGATAAAGAGCCGTTGATCCACCTCCAGACGATGGCGCAAACGTTCGTAAGTTTTGGGGAAGATCACCGCTTCGCAACTGCCGGTGAGATCTTCCAGTTGCAAAATGGCCATGCGATCCCCTCTCTTGGTGGTTACCGTTTTAATGGCGGTCAGCAGGGCCAGAATGCCTACAGAAGTATCGGCTGCGTAGCCGCTCAAATCGGAGAGGTTAACAGGAGCCAACAGCCGCGCCTGCTCTTGAATCCGCCGCAGCGGGTGATCCGAAACATAAAAGCCCAACAGCTCCCGTTCTAGCCTTAACTTTTCTTGCGGTGGAAAATCTTCAGTTGCAGGCCCCCGCGGAGCTTCAATAAATCCCTGGTCGTTGCCCAACAAATCAAACAGGCTGGCTTGGCCAATGGCTTTGGACTTAGCCTGCTCCGCTGCCCAATTGAGGATGGGATCCAGATCCGCCATTAGCTGTTTGCGGTTGCCGGAAATACCATCAAAAGCGCCCGCACAGATCAACGACTCGATGGCGCGGCGGTTGACCACGCGCAGATCCACCCGCTGGCAAAAATCGGCCAAAGAGGTGAAGGGGCCTCCGGCCTGGCGGGCAGCCAGAATGTTTTGAATCGCCCCCTCGCCCACATTCTTCACTGCTCCTAGACCAAACAAAATGCTGGATCCCTGAGGGGTAAAGTCCAGGCCAGAACGGTTGATATCCGGCGGCTCAATTTGGATCCCGATCGACAGGCAATAGGTGATGTAGCGCTGGACCTTGTCTTGATCCCCTCCCACAGAAGAAAGCAGCGCCGCCATGTATTCTGTTGGATAATTGGCCTTGAGATAGGCTGTCTGGAAAGTAATCAGTCCATAGGCCGTAGAGTGGGATTTGTTGAAGCAATACTCGGCAAAAGCAACCATTTGGTCAAATAGCTCCGTAGCCACTTCCTTGGCCACACCTCGCTCTACTGCCCCTCGGACGAATTGCTCCCGGTGTTTCTCCATCTCGGAAACTTTCTTTTTTCCCATCGCCCGCCGCAATAGATCAGCCTGGCCCAGGGTATAGCCGGCCATGTCCTGGGCAATGCGCATGATCTGTTCTTGGTAGAGAATGGCGCCATAGGTATCTTGAAGGATTGGCTTGAGGAGATCGTGGGCGTAGGTTACCGGCTTGCGGCCATGCTTGCGATCGATAAAGTCCGGGATCATGCCCGTATCCAATGGCCCTGGCCGGTAAAGAGCTAAGACCGAGGAAATATCTTCCAAGTTGGAAGGCTTGAGCTCTCGCACCACCTGCTTCATGCCGGAAGACTCCAGTTGGAAGATCCCTTCCAGCTCTCCTTTTTCCAAAAGTTGGTAAGTTTTCTCGTCGTCCAATGGCAGGTTATCCAGGTCGATAGTGACCCCTCTGTGCTCTCGAATCAGCTCCACGGCCCGCTGGATCATCGTCAGGTTGCGCAGCCCCAAAAAGTCCATCTTCAACAGGCCCAGAGACTCGATATCTTCCATCGAGTACTGAGTAATAATTTGGCCTTCGTTGTTGTATTGCAAGGGCACGATCTCATCTAGAGGATCTTTGGAGATGACCACGCCGGCAGCGTGAACCCCAAAGGTTTTGTTGGTGCCTTCCAACAGGCGGGCCAGCTCGATCCAGCGGTGAGTGGTTGGGTCTTTCTCGTATTTTTCTTTGAACTCTGGAGCCGGCGTGTTCTCGCCGATCATCTCCTCCAATTTTGCCGGTTTGCCCCGCGAGACCGGGATCAGCTTTGCCATTTTGTCGGCTTCGGCATAGGGAATATCCAGCACCCGACCGACATCTTTGAGAATGGCCTTAGAAGTCATGCGGTTGAAGGTGATGATCTGGGCCACTCGCTCCTGGCCGTATTTGCGGGTTACATAGTCGATCAGCTCTCCCCGCCGCTCGATACAGAAATCGGTATCGATATCCGGCATCGATTGCCGTTCTGGGTTGAGAAAGCGCTCGAAGAGCAACCCATATTTGACGGGATCGATGTTGGTAATCTGCAAAGCATAGGCCACCAGGGATCCGGCTGCCGAACCGCGGCCCGGGCCCACCGGGATCCCGTGTTCGCGAGCATAGCGAACGTAGTCCCAGACCACCAGGAAATAGCTGGAGAAGCCCTTTTGTTGGATGATATTCAGCTCAAAGCGCAGGCGCTCCTGATAGTTTTCCGGAATCTGATCTGGATAGGCGACGCCGCAGCGTTTCGCCAGGCCCTGCCAGGCCAATTCGGTGAGATAGCTATCGGCAGAATGGCCCGGCGGAACCGGATAGTCGGGCATGCGCGTTTCCCCAAATAGGTCATAGCCCTCGATCTTTTCCAGCACCTTGAGAGTGTTGGCAATGGCTTCGTCGATCACCTCCTGCTCCAGGTGATCGCGGCAGAGGCGGCGCATCTCGTCCGGGCTTTTCAAGTACTCTGTGCCGCTGTAGCGAAGGCGGTTTTTTTCGGTGAGGGATTTGCCTGTTTGGATGCAGAGCAAAGCATCATGAGCCTCCACATCCCAACAGGAGATGAAGTGGCTATCGTTGGTGAGGATGATCGGGATCCCTAATTCGCGAGCAATGCGCACCAATTGCACATTGACAAAGCGGTCTTCTCGATAGCCGTGATCCTGAATCTCGATGTAGTAATCATCTCCAAACTGTTCCTGATACCAGGCGGCAACTTGGCGGGCAATTTCTGGCCGCCCCTGCAAAATGGCCTGGGGTACCTCCCCGGCCAGGCAGCCGCTGGTAACGATCAACCCCTCTTTGTATTGCGCCAAATACTCTTTGTTGATACAGGGCCGAGCGAAGATCCCCTTGCCTTGAACGCCTTGGAGATGGGAAATGGTGGTCAGCTTGACCAAGTTTTTGTAGCCCTGGGTATTTTTGGCCAAAACCACTTGGTGATACTTGGGGTACTTGCGGCTTTTGTCTCGAATATCGCCGTTGATAACATACATCTCATTGCCGATGATCGGCTTGATCCCTTTGCTTTTACACAGTTTCACCAGCTCGATGGCCCCGTACATAACGCCGTGATCCGTCAGGGCCAGCCCCGGCAAACCCATCGCCACCACCTGCTCAATCAGAAGCGGCAATTGGCTGGCGCCATCCAAGAGGCTGTACTCGCTGTGCAAGTGCAAGGGAACAAAGGCCATGGCAAGGCTACAGATAGAAGGATCTTTCTTACCTTAACTCGGTGTGCCCATTTCCCGGCTGCCTGCAGGTGTGGCTACAGTGAGATCAATCAAGCTTGTGTTTTCTCCTTTTGCCTAAATGGACACTCCCCTTCGCCTCACCCAGTACTCCCACGGCGGCGGCTGCGGCTGTAAAATCGCCCCGGCGCTGCTGCAGCAGATTCTCAAAGAGCTGCCCCTTTTCTGGTCGGATCCGGCGCTGCTGGTGGGATCCGAGACCAGCGACGATGCCGCCGTCTACCAACTCAACGACGAGCAGGCCCTGATCCTGACCACCGACTTTTTCATGCCCATTGTGGACGATCCGGTGGATTTTGGCCGCATCGCCGCCGCCAACGCCCTTTCCGATGTTTACGCGATGGGGGGCACGCCCATTCTCGCCCTGGCCATTTTGGGCATGCCGGTCGACAGGTTGCCCCTGTCGGCCATTCGGGAGATCATGGCCGGGGGAATCAAGGTCTGTCAGGAAGCCGGGATCCCTTTGGCCGGGGGGCACTCCATCGATTCGCCCGAGCCCATCTTCGGCCTGGTGGCGGCAGGGCTGGCCCACCCGCAGCACATCCGCCGCAACGCCACCGCCCGGCCCGGCGACGATCTCATCCTCACCAAGCCGCTGGGGATCGGGGTGATGACCACCGCCCTGAAAAAGGGCCAGCTCAGCGCGGCAGGCTACGCGGAAGTTTTGCAGGTGATGACTCAGCTCAACCGCATCGGCCCGCAACTGGCGCAGCGAGCCCAGGTTCGCGCCCTAACCGATGTAACGGGGTTTGGCCTTTTGGGACATCTGCTGGAAGTCTGCCGGGGCTCGGGGGTGAGCGCCGAGCTGGATTTGGCTGCCATTCCGTTTTTGACCGAAGCGCTCTCCTTAGCTGAAGCTGGGATCTTCCCCGGCGCAGCCCGGCGCAACTGGCAGGGCTATGAGGGAGTAGAGGCCAACTCTCTGCCGGAGTGGCAGCAGTTGCTCTTGTCGGATCCGCAAACCAGCGGCGGCTTGCTGGTGGCGGTGGATCCCGCCTACACCGCAGAGCTTTTGCAAGAGCTCCACAGCGCCGGCTACTCTTACGCCCGTCGCATTGGCCGCTGCCAGGCCGGCGAAGGGATCGCCATCCGGGTTGTCGGCGAGATGCCGGTAGCTTGAGTGAAGCCTATATTCGGCCCTCTCCTGCCAATATGAAGATTCGGTCAAGCAGAGCTGCGAAAGTTGAAGATCTCATGTAAGGGTAAGGGGAGCTGAGATATCTTAAAGGGGTATGAACGAGCCCTCTCCCAACAGCCATAGCCTGGTTCAGTGGGTTGAGCCAGGTCAACTGATTCGCAGCCTCAGCAGTGGCCAATTGCTGATGGTGGATCCACAGCGGCCCAACGCCCTGATCATCTGCAAGACGTTTCATGCCGAGTTTGCCGGGCCGGGGGCTGCGGTCGGGGGGCCCTTGGATGTGGATTCGAGCGGCGTGCTCCCCATTGGGGATGTGGCTCTGTTGCATCCCCAGGGCTATCAAGAGCGGCAAAATGCCTATGCCAAGCGGCTGCACTGGATGCGCTGGCTGCAGCAGATCACCGATAATCCTCTGCCGGCCCAGCGGGCGCGGGTGCTGCTTTTTAGTTTGGAGGAATTTTTCTCTGCCGATTTGGTCAGCCAGTTGCCGGATGACATTTTGGCGCGGCTGGTCGGGGTGCTGCCGCAGACAATCGCCGCAGCTCGGATGGAAATGATGCCCCTCTACAGCCCCAGCTATTCCCTGGCCGGCTGAGCCGTCTTGGGGAAGAAGGGAGAGGGGAGCCTGAGTTGGGGCTGTTCGGGATCGGAGTAAGAGACCTAGACTACAGAAATCAGGCCTTCTGGCTCTCTGGATTTGATTGGAAAATAAGCGCGGTATCGCTACCCTGAAAGCTCGCCCAACCGGGATCCTGGCCTCATGCAGTGGTGGAAACGGCTTCGCCAAAATCGCTGGGCTCAAGCAGGAGCCTACATCCTCCTCGTTTTCTATACTTGCGCCATTTTTGCCGAGTTTGTCGCCCCCTACAGCCCGCTGGAATCGCAGCCGGGGGGATCCCTTCTGCCCCCCACCGCCATTCACTTTTGGGACGAGTCGGGGGCTTGGCTGGGACCCCACGTTTATCCAACTCGCCAGGGGCCGGTGGATCTGGAAACGGGCGAACGTCCGCTTTTGGTGGATACCAGCCGTCCCGCCGGGATCCGCCTGTTTGTGGCCGGCACCCCTTACCGTTGGTTGGGTTTGATCCCCTGGGATCGACACCTATTCGGCACTGTCCCTCTGCGGACGGAGGAAGGGCTGCCCGTAGCGCGGCTACACCTGCTGGGCACGGACGATCAAGGTCGCGACTACTTCAGCCGTCTGGTCTACGGTGGGCGCGTCAGCCTGTTCGTTGGCCTGGTGGGCATCGGCATCTCTTTTCCCATCGGTCTGCTGGTGGGGGCCATATCCGGCTACTTCGGCGGCTGGGTGGATACGCTGCTGATGCGGCTGACTGAGGTGTTGATGTCGATCCCGACGCTGTATTTGCTGGTGTCGTTGGCGGCGGTGTTGCAGGTGAACCCGCTGACCGGTGTGCCCTTCAGCAATGCCGAGCGCTTTTTGGTGATTGTGGCCATCCTCTCTTTGGTGGGTTGGGCGGGCTTGGCCAGGGTGATTCGGGGGCAGGTGCTGTCCTTGCGGGAGCGAGACTTTGTGCAGGCGGCGCGGGTGGCCGGGGCCGGATCCCTGTATCTGCTGGTGCGCCATATCCTGCCCCAGACCACCACCTACGTGGTGATCTCGGCAACCTTGGCGGTGCCCGGCTATATCGTGGCAGAGTCGGTGCTGAGCTTGATCGGCCTGGGGATCCAACAGCCGGATGCCTCGTGGGGGAACATGCTGTCGCTGGCCACCAACGCTTCGGTAATCATTCTGCAGCCCTGGCTGGTGCTGGCCCCCACCCTGATGGTGGTGCTCACCTCCCTGTCTTTTAACTTGCTGGGAGATGGCCTGCGAGATGCCCTCGACCCGCGGGATCCTGATCCTCGCTGAGGAGAAGTTGCTTCCTGGTTTGCCGGCTGTAGAGGCAATGGGGCGGCCTGCCGTTCACCGTTTCCCGTCGGGATAGAGCCGGTTGAGCCCCTTGCGAGCCTTGGCATGGACGTCCAGGGTGGTATCCATCTTCAGGATCTGGCGGTAGACTTGCTCGGCCCGGGCGATTTCCCCCTCCTGCTCCAACTTCTCGGCCAGCTTGAGCAAACTTTGGGCCGAGGGATCCGCCAAAGAGCCCTGCTCCTGCAGTTGCCGCAGCTCTTCCAGGCGCTCTTGCACCATCGGTCGCAACAGCCAGGAATCGTCCAGATCCAACACTTCTCGGTAGTAGCGCTGGGCCTCTTTGAAGTTCTTTTGCTCGTCGTAGGCTTCCGCCAGTTGCAAAGCCAGCTCCGCCGTGGGCCGATCCTTAAACTGGCGATGCAGTTGGTTCAGCCGCCGCAGGAAGGGGGATCCCTGCTGCGGGTTTTTCAAATCCGGCGCGTGTTGAACCGGCAAATAGTTACTCCTCTCCGCCGATTGTTGAGGGGAAGGGGCAGGCTCCGCGGCCTGAGGTCGAAGGGGCGTTTGCCGGCTGATGCTTTTGGGGTCAATGGGGGTGGGCTTGTAAACCCAAATTGGCTGATCCGGAGGAGATGCGGGTGGGGTTGGGCGTGGGATCGGCTGCGGCAAGGGAATGGTCTTGCGATCCGGCGGTTCAGGAGATGGCTGCTTCAGCTCCTCAAGGGTGCTGGGAGGTTTGGGGGCCTGAAATTGAATCGCTTTGGGAGTCTCCCTGCGCTCTTGGGCCAATTCTCGGTACAGAGCGGCCAATTGCAGGTACCCCGCTTCTTCATAGGCGGTGGCCAGCCAACGGGCATTCTCTGGGCTGGGATCCGCACGATAAGCCCGCCGGAGCAACTGCAAAGCAGTGCCGTAGTTGCGCTCTCGAATGGCTGCCCGTCCCAAACTCGCTGAGCTGACCCCGATGGTATCGCTGGCCATAGTCCCCCATCTGTCTTGGCGCCGACAATAGAGCTAAGAGTCAAGGCTGAGCTGCTGATAATTCATGTTTTCCAAGCCAGCCACGTGGGTTGACGCTTGCTTAATATAACTGGATTCCTTGGCCATAGCATACCCTCACCAGCCGGGATGTTATCTGCTCGGACAGCTCCCTCTTGTTGAGATCTCTCGCTTTATATCAATTCAATGTCGATATTGAGGGTGGGATTGGATTGAGATCTGGATGCCAAGTTAACTTTCGGGCTAACTTGTAGTCAGAGCTTCAGCAGCAACAGGTTCTGACGCCAACATGATCCAAGACTTTCGAGAGCGGTACCCTATGGGCAGCTTGCTCACCGATCTGTTGCGGGTGGAAGAAGGGATCTACATCGTCAAAGCCCAGGTGGTGGTCAACAACACGGTTCTGGGCAGTGGTATTGCCGGCTCCAACACAGTAGAAGAAGCAGAAGATGCTGCGCTGAAGCGCGCTTTAAACCACGCAGGATTCGGTCATTCCACAACTTCCCTGAGCTTGGGGGTGGATTCTGCTGCCGCCAGGATGCCCTACCTGCCCACTCCTGACTTGGCCAATGGGCGCACCCACTCTTCTGCTGCCCCTCAAGCTCCTGAGTCGATAGGGATCCCGGCGAAGCCGACTTCCCCAGAGTTGCCCAATCTGAGCGAGCCAGGGGCCTATGGAGATGATTTATCCGACATCATTGCTCAAACAGATGTCGAGATGCAGCGTATTGGCTGGGGCCGCAAGGAAGGACAAGAGTTCTTGGAGCGTCGCTTCCAAAAAAAGTCGCGCCACCAACTAAATGAGGCCGAACTGCGGGAGTTCTTGCGCTATTTAAAACAGCAGCCGTCCCGCCTCAACAGCGAGCCCCGTTTTTGACTTTTCCAGACTCCCTCGCTCCCGGCCCCTCTCCCAGAGGGAGTCCCCCCTCACCCCCAGCCCCTCTCCCAGAGGGAGAGGGGAGTTAGACTTGACCTTGGAAAAATCCCTTGCCCAAAGACAGGAGACTGCATCAAACCGCCAGTCTCTCTGGTGTCTCGTTGTGTTCTGGAATAGCCACGGCTAGGGCGCACCCACGATCACAGTGGTGTCTTGCATTGTCTTCACGACGGTCTCGCCTCCTTCCGAGAGCACAACCCGTCGCTCCGGCACCGACACTCCGGCCACCCTGGCAGTTTGGTAGTTTTGCCCGGCCTGCACCACAGAAGGAATGACGCCTGGGCCGGAAACCAAAGCAAAGGATTCGCCACCAATCTGGATCATCCCAGAAACCTGCACGCTGCGGGCAAAGGCCGCCGGGTCACGAGTGGGGGTCGGGAGCGGCGTGGTCACTGCTACGGGCACTTCGCCACCATTGCCGGGCGGCGGCAGCTCCGGCGGCGGAGGTAGAGGTGGCAGGTTAAGGGTTGGCTCAGGGGCACGCACGTTTTGGGGCACAAAGGGATCCACACGGCCAGCCCCACTCAAGGCCCGCTGGGTTTCCTGCTCTCGATCCACTGGCGGGATCAGGCTAGAGGCAGCTTGGGTAGCCTGCAGAAGGGAGGGCACCGGCGGCGGGGGTTGATCGGGGGCGGTCTGGCCAAAGCCGGCAGGCAAGTTCACCGTTTGTTGCCGGGCGAGAGCTTGCATCTGGCTGGCTCCGCGGGCCAAGGTGGCGCTCATATCCTGTTCCCAAGTCCCTGCAGCATTCAGCCGCATGATCACAGGGCTGGTTCCCCCCCGAGACTCCACCCAAATTTCCGCTTCTGTGTCGCTCAATCGCCGCGAGCTGAGGATCCGGGATCCCGGAGGCAAGAGGGGCCGAAGCGCCAGTTCGGCCTCAGGAACAGCCTGTTCGTTGGCCAGAGCCGGGAACCAACGGGGGGCCAAAAACGCAACGCCCCCTGCCAACAGCAGGCCGGCTACAAGAAAGCAGGACAATGGGCGAGCAGGCAGCGATTTCAGCATAGAGACCACCGGGAGAGCATGACTCTAGTCAATAATAAGCTCAACTATACTGAAAATAATGTATAATATGTTCAGTACGGATTACTACCAGTTGATCTTTCTGTTTACTTTCGAGTCTGCCAACATGGTAGCCAAAGCAAAGCAGAAAATTGGTAGTAAGACGACACGGAAACTGCGCTTTGGGTATTCTACTCAAAGCTTTGCGGGATACCGCCATTCTGTTTGGAAACAAACAGAATGCTATCGCTGCATAGTTGAACAGTGATGTTCAGCAGTGTTCAGCGTAAATGTATCAGCCTCGTATCCTCTCCACCAAAATATCCAAAATCTTCGTGATGGGGCCAAGTCAACCTGCTTTTCTCGACAACAGTGCTAGGATTTGTCGATCGAAACAGTGGCACCATGTCCCCAGAGATCCCGACCGGGCCAGACAAAGACGGCCTCTGTCCAAGCGCAGCCTCGTTTGCCATACTGAAGAAAGATTGTAAATATTTGTTAACGCCATGACTGTCTCTGCTTTGGATCCCGCCAACCCCGCCCGTTTACAGGAGATCGCTCAACGCTTGCGCAGCCCGCGTTCTGCAGACCGGATGGTGGCCTTGGCCCAGTTGCGGGATGTGCCAGCAGAGCAGGCGGTGCCGCTGATTTTGCAGGTCATCGACGACGAAAACCTGCAGGTGCGCTCTTTTGCCGTGTTTGCCTTGGGGATCAAGCAGACGGACGCCTGTTTGCCCAAGCTGCTGGAGATTCTCACCCAAGACCCGGACTACGGCATTCGCGCCGATGCGGCAGGCGCCCTGGGCTACTTGGAAGATCCGCGGGCTTTTGAGGCGCTGGTGCGTGCTTTTTATGAAGATGTGGAGTGGCTGGTGCGCTTCAGCGCCGCCGTGGCCCTGGGCAACCTGAAGGATCCCCGAGCCTACGACGTATTGCTGCGGGCGTTGGAGGGGCCGGAAGAGCTGCTGCAGCAGGCGGCCATTGCTGCTCTGGGAGAACTGGGGGATCTGCGGGCGTTGGATCACATCCTGCGGTTTGCCCAGTCGGAAGATTGGCTGGTGCGGCAGCGGCTGGCCCAGGCCTTGGGAAATCTGCCTTCGCCCAAGAGCGTTTCCGCCCTCAACTATCTGGCCAAAGATCCCCACGATAGCGTTGCCGCGGCGGCTTTGGATTCGCTGCGGCGGCTGCGCCAAAGGGGCTTCCCGGAACCGGGATCCCGGCCAGCCGATTCAGAAGCAAGCTAAGCTGAAGATCTGGGTTCGGCCTGATGTAGGGACGGGGTTCTCGGAGGGCTCCGTCGAGGATTTGCCGGCCTTTGGTTTTCCTGATCCTCTGCTCTGCGATGGCTACCAGCCCCTATCCTCTCGTTGCTCCAGAAATAGCCGGCTCCCCCTCTCGGCCTCGCATTGTGGCGGCTCTCTCTGGGGGGGTAGACAGCTCCACGGTGGCGGCCATTCTCCACGAACAGGGCTATGCCGTGGAGGGGGTGACTCTCTGGCTGATGCGGGGGAAAGGCCAGTGCTGCACCGACGGCCTGGTGGACGCCGCCGCCATCTGTGAGCAATTGGGGATCCCCCACCATATTGTGGATAGCCGCGAGCTGTTCCAAGCCAACATTGTCGATTACCTGGTGGCCGGCTATGCGGACGGGATCACACCGCTGCCCTGCTCGCAATGCAACAAGCTGGTGAAGTTTGGTCCCTTGCTAACCTATGCCCGCGAGACCCTGGGCATCTCTCAGATTGCCACCGGCCACTACGCGCGGGTACGTTTCAACAGCGAGCTGGGGCGATATCAACTGCTGCGGGCGGTGGATCGGCAGAAGGATCAGTCTTATTTTCTCTACGACCTCAGCCAAGAGCACCTGGCCCACAGCCTCTTCCCCTTGGGCAACTACACCAAGGCCCAAACCCGCCAGATTGCCGCGCGCTACGGCTTGGTTACGGCAAATAAGCCCGAAAGCCAGGATCTGTGCTTGATCGAGACCTACGGCTCGATGCGCAACTTTTTGGATCAGCACCTGGGTCAAAGGCCGGGGGAAATTGTCGATACCCAGGGGCGCGTGCTGGGATCCCATCAGGGCATTCACCACTACACTGTTGGCCAGCGCAAGGGGCTGGGCATTGCCTCTTCCCGCCCGCTCTATGTAGTGCGCATCGATGCGGCCATGAACCGCGTGGTGGTGGGGGAACGGGAAGAAGCCACCCAAGCCGAGGCCTGGGTGCGGCAGGTGAACTGGGTCTCGACCCCTGCGCCGGACGAGCCCTTAGCGGTAGAAGTGCAGGTGCGCTACCGTACCCCCGCCGTGCCGGCCACCTTGATCCCGGAATCGCCGGAGCGGGTCAAGCTACGGTTTGCCGAGCCGCAATTTGGCGTCACCCCCGGCCAGGCCGCCGTCTGGTACCACGGGGATCTCCTGCTGGGGGGAGGGATCCTGGAGCGCCCTTCTCCCTAGGCCAACTGCAACTTCCCTCTCGCCAGGGGGGAAGGATTGGGGGTGAGGGCAAGCCAAACTACGCTGCTTGCGCTTGCAGCTGCTGCAGGGATCGGAACAGGAGCACCGTGTAGACATTGAAGATAGGCGTGACTGCCGTGAAAGCGGTAAACCCGACCACAACTGCTAAGAGAGCTACCACAGGCGCCCAAACCAGAAGCGCAAGTCCTATGATGTCGGTATTACCCCCAGTTACAACTGCAGCTAGGGTAGCTCCCAAGATCGCCACAACAAAAGGCAAAAGCAGGATTGAGATGCCGAAGATCAAAACCACGACCAGGAATGCCCAAAACACCCCCCACCAACGGCCCCTGACGAGGTTCCAACTGTAGCCCAACCCTTCTGTGGCACCCTTGTCCTCCAGGGCAATTGCGCAGAGGGTGAAAGCTAGCCTTACCCGGCAATAGATGCCGGGAAACACAAACAGCTGCATCCCTAGTGAGGAAATCAGATTCACCAGGAGGCTGCCGAATATCAGAGGCACTGCCTTAGAGAAAGCCTGATCCAAGCTATTGCCCAGCAAGGGAGTTCGCTGCTTCAAGTGCTGATCCACCAGCCAAAAGGCTGCTCCTGTCAAGATGGGCGCGCCGACTAGGACATAGGCCAGGAGGAGCAAGGAGAGGATCATCCCGAGGGAAGGTGAGGTCAGACCTACAACGAAGAACGCGATATGGCTAGAAGAGGTCAGGATCAGCAGCGGCCAGTAGATGGGACCTACCAACTCAAACGACCGCCGCAAGAGCATAATCGGGCTAAGGGTGGCGCTTTGCATGGCAGAGGGATCCTCGTGGGCAGCCCAGTCCACCCCCTTCATACCACGGGATCTCACCTAGGACATCTTGGGTTGAGCCGAAATCCCAAAAAGGGATCCCTTCTCATCTCAAAGCTAGGCACGGGGAGCACCCTTTTTGCTATCCCCAATGGGGGCAAAAGCGGAAACTAGGAGGCTGCTTGCCCCTTCAATCGTTGCAGGGATCGGAACAGGAGAACCACATAGACCCAGAAGATGGGCACAACGGCTGTGGCAGCGGCAGTCCTAACTACGTTCACCACAGAGTCGCCAAAATCAGCCACAACTCTACTGACAAGTACAACTATCAATCCAACCCCAAAACCGAGAATAAAGCCCCCAATCAGAAGGGCCCAAAACACGCCCCACCAACGACCTTTGACGAGATTCCAACTGTAGCGCAGCCCTCCTGTAGTTCCTTGATTTTCTAGAGCAATGGCACAAGGTGTGAGGGCCAGCTTAACCCCTACATAAATGCCTGGAATGATCAGAAAGATGGAGGCAAGGCAAGAGAGGAGTGCTGCTAAGAGGGTGCTCAGAACTAGAGGCACTGCCTTCGAGACAGCTCGGTTGAGGCTGTTGCCCAGCAGGGGAGCTTGCCGCTTCAGGTGCTGATCCACTAGCCACAAGGCTGCTCCGCCTAGGATCGGTGCAACAATGCCATAGGCCGGTCGGAGGATGTCCCCGAGAAGTGGGGTCAGCTCCGTGACGATGGCCAGGATAAAGCCTGGAGAGGCCAGGATCAGCAGCGGCCAGTAGATGGGACCTACCAACTCAAACGACCGCCGCAGGAGCGGGATTGGGCTAAGGGTGGCGTTTTGCATGGCGGAGGGATCCCTGTGGGCGATTAAGTCCACCCCCTTCATACCACGGGATCCCAGCTTTGGTTCCGGGAGTAGAGTTAAGAAAGTCTACAAGGCCGATTTTTGGAGAATCCACGCCGCTGCCTGTTCGCCGCTGCGCAGGGATCCCTCGATGCTGCTCTGGTGAGTGTACTCTCCAGCCCAGAGAAGGCCTGGCAGGCCGCTATGGGTGGGAACCAAATGCTGCTGGAAGCCAGGCGGCTGCACAAACTGGGCAAAAGGGATGCGATACACCCGCAGCAGGCGCCATTGTTCCAAGGGGGCTTTGGGAAAATAGGTCTGCAGCTCGGCCCGGCAGGCTTGGGCCAGCTCTTCATCGCCCAGAGGGGGATTTCCCAGCACCGTCACCGAATAGAGGTGCTGGCCAGCAGGAGCCAGCGCCGGGCTGAGGTGGGTGAGCTGCACCCAGTGGTTGATCCAGCCTTGGCCGCCGGCGTTGAGGTACAGATAAGGGCCGCGAGTTAGGGAAAAGGGGGCGCAGAAGTAGAGACAGGTCACCGCTCGCCCCTGGGTGGGAATGGGGGTGGGGGCTTGAGGGCACAGCTCCGCCTGCCAGGCCCGTGCCTGAGGGGCATCAGTAGCACAAACTACCCACTCGGCAGGGATCTCCTCGCCGTCGGCGGTGCGGATCCCGCGCACTTTTCCCTCTTGGACCAGGATGCGCTCCACCGGGGTTTGGTAGCGGATCTGCTCTGGGGCAAGGTGGCCGGCCAGTTGGCGGGCCAGTTCTCCCATACCCAAGGCCGGGGTGACGATGGCTCCCTCGGCCATCATCTTGAAATAGAAGGCCAAGAGGCGGGCGCTGCTGGCCAGCTCCGGATCCAAAAGAATGCCGCGGAAAAAGGGGTAGAAAAAGTGCTGGCAGATCTTGGCGGAGAACCCGTACCTTTCCAGAAACTCCCGCAGCGAGCAATCGGATCCCCCCAGTCCTTCTTGGAAAACCTGCTCCGGGGTGCGCCGCGCCAGCTCTGCCCGCAACTGCAGCACCTTGAGCTTGTCGCCAAAGCTGGCCAAGGGGTTGAGCAGGGAAGGAAAGATACTGGACAGATCCCGCAGGGGATCTCCCAACAGCCAGCAGCGACCGGGTTGGGCCAACATGGCTCCCGGACGGTAGGGGCGGGGATCGAGCTGGCTCAGATCCAGATGCCGCCGCACCTGGGGATAGGCCGTAAACAGCACCTGAAAGCCGCGATCCAAACGAAAGTCTTCCACCGCGTCGGTGCGCACCCGCCCGCCGGGGCTGTCGCTTTTCTCTAGGACCAGAACATCCCTTTGGCCCGCTTGGGCCAGCACCTTGGCGCAGGTCAAGCCGGCCAGCCCCGCCCCGATAATGACTACTCTGCCCATGCTCTGCCGGGATCCCTCCTCCGTCGAGTATTCTACCTGGCTTGATTCCTCAAGGCTGAGTCCCCTTCTCCGCTTCAGAGGCGGGATGTTCTGGCCCCCAGATGCGAATGGCGCCATCGGCGCCGCCGCTGAGAAGGGTCTGACCATCGGGGCCGAACAGCAGAGCGCTCACCATCCAGGTCTGGCCGCCCAGAGTGCGCAACTCTTTGCCGCTGCGCAGATCCCAGAGTTTGATCTGCTGGGCGCGGTGATCGGTGCTGCTGGCCAGCAAGCGACCATCGGGGCTGAGGGCAAGGGTGGCCAAGCCGGATAAGGGCTGGGGCAGGGTGCGCTCCCGGGATCCCGTGCCCACGTTCCAGATCCAGATGCCGGAAGCGCTGGCGGCGAGCAAGTGGCGGCCATCGGGGCTGAGGAGCACCTGCTCGATGGGGTAGTCGGCTTCGAGGGTTTTCAGCAACGCTCCACTCCTGGGATCCCAGAGATAGACGGCGGGATTCCCATTGGCAGCCACCAGGATCCAGGGCGAGCTCCCTTCTTCCGCCAACCCAGAGGGAGCAAAGGCCACTGCCGTAATGCCTGCCCCTTGGGTAACCGGGTAGGCGGCGCTGTCGATGGTGCGCACCAACTGGCCGTCCTCGGCTTGCCAAAGGCGGATGGTGCGGTCGGCGCTGCCGCTGGCGATCCAACGGCCATCGGGGCTGATGGCGACGCTGTTGATCAAGTCGGTGTGTCCTTGCAATTGCAGCCGTGGCACCCCCTCCCCCGACCGCAGGGCGGGATCCCCTAGAGCAGCCAGATCCCAGACCCGCACCGTCTTGTCTGCCCCTCCACTCACCAAAAAGGTGCCATCCGGGCTGATGGCCAGCGTCTCAATCGAGCCTTCGTGGCCTGTCCAGCTCTGCAGTAGTTGGCCGGCCTGGGGATCCCAAAAGCGGATGACGCCGTCATCCCCCCCGGCAACCAGGAGATTTCCATCCGGGCTGATGGCCAGGGCGGTGATGGCGGCGGGACCTTCCAGCTTGGCCTTGAGCCGTAAGGACTTGGCCCAATCTGCCAAGTCGAGGGCAGGGCTTCCAGTCTTGGAGGGATTGGGCGGCTGCTCTGTGAAGCTGAAGCTGTTGGGCCCAGCGGATCCCAAATTTGCCATTGTTCCCGCGGGCGGGACAGAGTCCCTAGGCACAACTGCCTTCTCTCCCCACCGGCTAAGGTTGGCCGCCAGTTGCCAGGCAGCAACTCCGAACAAAACCAGCAAAGCCGCCAGGCTGCTCCCCGCCCAAAGCGGTGGGATCCAGAAACGCGCCCGCAACGATACGGGAGAGCGCGGCGGCGTAGTCGGCTCCTGCCAGGGATCGACGGCAACAGGGTCGGGCAAGATCTCAGCGCCGGGAGAGACACCTTCTGCCAGAGACAAAGCCTGCAAGGCAGCCAGAGCTGCCGCTGCCGAAGCAAAGCGCTGCCGCGGGTCGCAACCCACCAGGCCATCCAAAAAAGCGGCGAAAGGAGCGCTGGTAGGAGCCAGATCGTGCCAGCGCAGCTCTCCCGTCAACGGATCGCGAAACAGCTTGTGGGTCGGGATCCCTGAGAGGGCTTGCAAGGCGAGGAGGCCCAAGGCATCGAGGTCGCCGCCAGCAGAGGAAGCCTCCAATCCAGAACCGGCAGAGGCCATAGCTTGGCCCAAGCCCAATACCATCCAACGGCCATCGGACTGTCGGCAGAGCAAGCAAGAGGGCCGCAAATTGCCGTGGCTCACCCCCTCACCCTGCAGAAAGGCTAGAGTCTGCAACACATCTTGCAAAAAGGCCCGCACCTCCACCTCTGACCAAAGCTGCCCTTGCTCCGTGGTCTGGCGCAGGGCCTGTTCCAGTGTCTGCCCCTGGATCCACTCTTCCACCCAGTAAAAGCCCCCTTCCTCCTCAAAATAGGCCAGCAGGCGCGGGATAGCGTCATGGGATCCCAGGCGTTCCCGCAGCGCCATTGCCTGTTGAAATCGCTGCCGGGCAGCAGAGGGCTCTTCCCCCTTGGGAGAGCGAGGTTGCCAACGCCTGATCACCACCCAGCTCTGTTCGGGGCAATGGCCATCTTGGGCCAGGTAGGTTTGCGCGCTGGATCCCAGTTCTTCTAGGATCTGATAGCGGCCAGCCAAGGTTTGCCCTACCATAAGGACTCCGGTCGCTCCAGGCAGATGTGGCTCACCCGTGGCCTATCCTCGGCCAGGCTACCAATTTTTGCTTCTGACCCATCATGCCACAGTGAGAAAACAGGGTCTAAGGTAACCCCCTCGGCAAGAGATGAGGTTTCTGGCTACTCGAGGCGGGAGAGATGGAGGTGACCTCCCTTCGGAAGAAGGAGATCTAGATCAGGCGCGAGAACCTAGGACTCAACCCTCCCCCCCAATTGGCGGCCCGCCCAAGGAAAATCCTCTACACTAAATAGAGCGAGTACAGGCAAAACCGCGTCCATCCTATTGTTTGCCGGTCTGTTCTCCAGGCTGGCCTCCCTGGCACCTTATGTCTTCTGTCAACCCGGCCTTGCCCATTCAGTGGATCGATGCGGATTCGGGAGAGGTGGTGGAGGAATGCCCCTGGGAGAGCAGCCCCCATCCGGGTACCTACATCCAACTGGCCGAGCAGCACTACCTAATTTTGGAAAAGCGTCATTCCTACCAATTGCGGCAGGGCAAGTATCACCTCTGCGGCATCCGCGCCCTCATTCGCCCGGTGAGCCCACCTCCCGAAGCAGGCCAGTTTCTGGGGGATCCCTCCTGCCGCTTCAACGCCCGCTCGCCCCTGTTGCGCTGCGCCGTCAACCCCAGCGGGCCCTGCCAGGGGTGTCGCCACTACGAGCCGGCCAAAGGGCGTTAGCTTTCCAGCTCCAGCGCCAGCACCTCGGTCAGGGCGCGGTTGGTGTTTTCCCGGAACTCGGCCACGCTCACCCGTCCCAGCAAGTACACCGCCAGCAGCATCACCGCCGCCTCCACCCCAAAGACGGTGGCATAGGCCAGCACCGAGGAAGTGGGGAAGAGGAGCCGCCCCAAATCCAGCAAGGCGCCGCCAATGAGGGTAGAAAGCGCCTGCGACATCGCCTGGGCCAGGCCCCAAGCCCCAATAAAGGTGCCGGCAGTCTCAGCCGCTGTCAAATCCAACATCAAGCTGATGGCGCCGTTGGTGGTGATCCCGGAAGCTAAGCCGAACAGGATCATGCACAGTTGCAGCAGCCGCGGCTTGCCTGTAAACCCTGCGGCAATGGTCAGCCCAAAAGAAAGGGCCACCAGCAGGCAGCCCAAGCGGGCAGTCGTCTGCTTGCCCAGCCTAGGCACGATGAGAAAGCCAGTCACCACAATCCCTACCAAGACGCCTATACTCCAAAAGGCGTTGAGTTGGGTGCTCTGGGCTACCGTCATGCCGAACACCTCGCCGCCATAGGGCTCTAGAATCGGCTGCTGGATAAACAGGCCCATGGTCATCAGGGCCAAAAAGCCGAAGAAGATCACGGTTTGGCGGCTGGCGGTGAGCACCTTAATGGCCGTGCCCAGGGTGATCTGGTCTTCCCGACCCACCAAGGTGGAACGGGATCCGTAGCGAGAGTAGCGTTCTTCCACCCCCCAGGTGGCGATCACCCCCAGCAGGATCACCACGGCAGGGATGATGATGAAAAGGCGGTTGATCGTGCTCTGTAAGTTCTCGGCATCCAGGCCGCGCAGCAGCACCGCCGAGCCAATCGCCCCCCCGGCGATGCCCACCATCAGCATCGACCAGACGATCCCCACCAACTGGGAGCGGTTGTGCTCATCGGAAACATCCACCAGCAGCGCCGCAAAGGGCGTGGAGCAGGCGCTCAGACACAGCCCGTAGAGAGCAAACATCAAGGCAGCCAGAGCAATCCAGCCGTAGGTAGCCGGCGACCAGCCGCTGTTGGCAAAGCTCTGCCCCAAGCCCCACACCACCTGCACCGCCAAGAAGATGCACAGGGCAAACAACACCGATCCCAGGCGCACATAGCCGCTGCGGTGCGTCCCCAACAAAGGCTTGGCATCGGAAAGCTGCCCAAACCAGACGCGGGCTGGAGACACCAACTGGTGCATGGCCAGGGATCCCCCCACCACCGTAGCCGGAATGGCCAGCAGCTCCGGGTCGATCATGACCCGGTTGAGCACCCCCAACGTCAGCAGCGACATCATCCCCAAGCCCATCTGAAATAGGCCCAGGCGAAACATAACCAGCAAAGGCAAGGGGGGCGCCGAAGGCTGAGGCTGTGAAGAAAGGGCGGTGGCCGCCGACCGGTTGACCTCAGGATCCCGCTGAATATTGGCCATGACCTGTGATGCTTCATGCAAAAGCCCTACAGCTTTTTATGGTAGCCCAGGCAGCCGGGGATCCCGGAAAAGGTATGGGATTGCCGAAAGCGAAACCGCCGCACCGGCTCTCGGTAACCGAGTTAGGGCCGGAGCATCGTTCCCTGCTAGCCTGTTGCCGCTGGTTTTGGCGGGAGCAAGTCGCAAAATCTTTCCGCGCCGGGGTTTCTCTACTACACTGACAACTGACCTGGTGCCAAGCGAAACGGGCCTTCCTGCCGCTGCGCTCGGCAAGTCAGCATTTGCAGACACAACAAACCCAATCTCGATCCTGTTTGAGACCGAGAAGCTCGTCCATAGCCAGCTTTTGCTCAAGTCGGCGAGGAATTTCTCCGGCAACCCTATGGCTGACGCAGTCCCAGTTCGGCGCTACGACCTGTTTGTGCAAGCCTCGCGGCTGCTGCAGCGTTACCGGCAGTTGACGCCGGAACTGCGTCCAATAGGAGTAGAAGTGGCCCTGGCCATCCAGTACCATCGCGCCCAGGCCGGCTCGGGATCTCTTCTGCCGGCGGTGGGATCCCCTCATGGCCTGCCTCTGCAGCAGGTGGCCCAGCGCATTTGCGACCCGTTTTACAGCAAAGTCCACCCCCTGCTGCCCACCCTGCCGGAGACGGGGGAGCCCTTGGTGTGGCCCCTGTTTAACCAAGGGGAAAACGGCCTTGTCCAACCCCTGGCGCCGAGCAAAGTGGGCGGCAAATTGGCGGAACGGCGCTGGCTTAAGGCTTGCAACAGCCAGGAGGGCATTGGTTGTCATGCTTTGGCCGCCCATCTGTGGCAGGACGAGCGTTTTCTGGCCGAAGACCGGGATCTCTGTCCTTTTCGCCTCTACGACGGGCGCTACCCCTTGAGCGTGGATCAGGGGCGGCAAACCTGTGGCTTCGACGACCACCCCTGTGGCTGGCAGGCGGGACACCCCAAAATGCTGCAGGTGGTGGGCAAGGGCAAACAGGCGGAGATTTTGCTCCCCCACTGGACTGACGCGATGTGGGCCATGCTGATCCCGCCCCATCGCCCCCTGCCCATCTATCCTCTGCTGGTGATGCTCTACTTTGGCCAGGAGACTCTGCAAAAGGGGCGCAGCAGCCTTTCGGTGGAGCAGTTTCGCCTGGATTTTCAGTTCAGCCACTCCCAACTCAAGCTGTTGTTTGACACCCACCCTGAGCACCCTCTCAATCGCCATCTGCTCGCCCTGGCTGCGCAGCCGGAGGTGGAGTGGGGATCCGCCGAGCTCCTGCCTCCTATGCCCCCCCTCTTGCATCACCCTGCTGGGGGCAAGGTGGTTTTGGATCCGGATGAGCCGCCCCAGTTTCGCAGCAGCGGGATCCCTGCCTGTGCCGGGACAGACCCGCTGATGGCAGAGCGCCGCCGTCGCCGTCAGTTGGAGCGCAGCGAACGCCACAACGAGATCTTGCACCACTTTCGCCGCTGGTTCCGCCTGGCTGGGCTGGAGGTGCGGGAAGACCAGCACACGTTTGACTTTCTGGCGGTGGCGGATGGACACCTGCTTTTGGCCGAGGTGAAATTGCTGCACCACAAAGATGCCGCAGAGGCGCTCCAGGAGGTGGTGGGGCAATTATTTTACTACGAGCGCTTTGCCCTCACCCCCTGGATCGAACAGGGCTTCTCCGTTCAGAAAGCCGCCGTTTTCGACGGGCCGCCGCCGGATCCCTACATTCGATTTCTGGAAGACCTGGGCATTGCCACCTACTGGATCAACGAGCAGCAGATGATCGACGGGCCGGAGAGCTCGCTGCGCCTGTTGCGCCAAATGGAGGTGCGGGTGCGGCCGGATCCGGAGTTGGGGGATTAGCCTCTTTTCCGGGCTCTGGCCTAATGGAGAGGGATTCTTAACCACCTCTTTACTCAGGTTCTCCCCTGAGGGTGGTACAGCCTGTTAAGGGCTCAAGGGGTACAATAGCAGCACTTAGCAAACCAACTTCGGAAGGAGGATGGATTGATCAGTAGTAAAGAAGTCT